>JAFGLR010000133.1 GCA_016927955.1 Dehalococcoidales bacterium | reverse complement strand
GGTGGTAAATTATCGTGAGAATTTGACTGGTAAATTAACTTGAGAATTTCGCCCGGAAAGTGGTCATTTAACTTGAGAATCTACAAAGATATGCTTGATTAGCCTAAAACCGGTTAGCTTAAAACTTTTAGATTCACCGTTTTAATTTCTTCTAACTTAGTGTATAAAGTCGCTAAGATTTCCAAATGGACATGGATTTCGCGTGATTCCAATTTAGAAAGTCCCTCGACCAACCTAAATGAATTAGAGAAAGTCCCTACCTCGCCTAATATGAGTGTATCCACCAACTAAAAATAGTGAATTATTTCATCAGATTGGACTTGCCTCTTTCCCGGTCGTGGACTAGCATAAAAGTATGCAGAACCAAATCCAGCTATACCATGACCTGACCGCTTTCTGGCTGGATAAGGACTGGCAAACCCCCAAGGAAAAACAACTTGGTAAGCAGCTGGCTGAGTTAAGGCAGAGACTGGAATCATTAAAGGTATTTGAGGATATACCGTGCAGCCGATGCAACAAACCTATGACTAGCTGGACGAGAGACCAAGTACTCCAAGCATTCAAGGATTGGCACCATACACTGTGCACTCAGTAGAATGGCTGAATGGGCTAACGAAGACGAGATATACTGCTACGAGGACGCTGTTCTGGTTGTCCTCGAATTCATCAATATGCGTGTGGACCCCCGGAAAATACTCTGGTGCAACTACCCCAGCCTCGCTTGGGAGGACAACCTGCTTCTGGACAAGGTAAGACACGACACTAAAAAGCTGGAAAGAGAGCTTGAGGATGAGCTCGAACTTAGTCGTCTCTGGTATGTCGGCATTCCCCAGTTTAAGCTCATTAGGCGGGATATACCATATTTGAACTGCAATATTGACCTCCACTATGCCGCCTGTGACGCTAGCGGGGAGTTCCCATTATGCTGGACAGGGAAGATAATTCCAAAAGCTGATACTTTCGACATCCCGCTATCACTCATTTCACCGCTCATTAGCGTTCTTAATAAAGGTAATGTTGAACCCAAATACGCTCACGTAACCGAAAGAGGAAACGGTTATGCCATATATGAATATATGGGACGGGAGTGGAAAATCCCTGATGCATTTCTTGGGTTTGCCTGGGCATTAAAAGAAAAGGGCAAGGGGTTTGAGGGGCTGCTGGACCCGATAAGTTGCTCTTTAATGAATAAGTTTGCCAAAGAACTGCCTGTCCCGCCTTCAAAACAGCCGCAATTACCATCGGGAAACGGCGGCGATTATCAAACTATAGTTGTTGGTCTCGAACAGATGGGATTTATAAAAGCAAAGGCAGAAGAAGCAGCGAATTACGTAAAGGAGAAAATTCCAAAAGAAACTTTGGAAAATAAAATGAAAATAGCTCTCAAATACCTGGGTAGTTAACTACTATTTTGTATAGGTTTAACTACTATACCTAGTATTTATTAGTTACCCTTACTATAGTGAATCTTTCTGTGAGATAGGGCTTGAGCGTATAGATAGACTAATAGATTGTTTATTGATGGAGTGATGGATAGATGGCTAAGAAAAGTAAAATAGACCTAAACCTTAACTGCTCTTGTGGTGCAAAGTCGCCGGTAATCCAGACTGCCGAGTCCAAGTGGTACAGCCACTGCATCAGTTGCGGCAGGTTGACCTTCTGGTCTAATCCGATGCTGACAGAACGGCTCAGGTACGGCGGTAAGCTATGCCCTCATAACCCCGAAAGCAAAGACTGCAAAGGGGGCAAGACCTCGTTCTGTCCAGTTTGCCGGATTAGAGTATTCTTGCCGGGGACTACTAAAGTACTAACCACATAAAAACCCTATTTCTCAGTGCTTCTTGAGTTGTTATATGGTGTTCTAGCAACCACGTTAGACACCGTAACAGAGTGAAAGCTCCAGAGAAGATAGAACCTTGACTTATATCTTATATCGTGTATAATAAAAAATAGAATAATTACAATATGCACAATCAAAAAAAGGAATCGAAACTGCTAATGCTGCATATATAATCGGAGGGTAGGATATTAAGATATGGATTACATCACAACTAAAGAAGCAGGGGCGAGAATAGGATTATCGGATTCCCACATAAGGCGGTTGATTAAAGCAGGAAACATACGAGCTACTAAACTTGGACATGACTGGCTCGTAGATGCCGATTTATTTAAGTACCATAGAAAAAGAAGGAAAAAGGGGGAGACTATGGATTTTATTCTAAAAGCAAGATGCCCAATTAACGGAGATGTAATTGCAGGTATTGGGTTCAACGGAAAGAGTGTATATCAGGCTAGACAAACCAGTGTAAAATGTCCACATCATGACCATGAAATGGAGATAGTTGAAGTTATCGGCGAAGGTATCTTATGGCAGGATAGAGTATGGCTAAAAGAAGAAGCACGTACAGCGAGCGAAATAGACAAATTAGGCAGAAGTAAATAATATCTTCAGGAGAATATGATGGTATTCGTTAAGCAAAATTCTAAAGCTAACCACGCTCAAAAAGTTAAGCAATTTGTTAAGCAAAAGGGGAGCGGTAAGAATTTCGACAAAACTAAAAGTGTAGATTTAGCTTCAAAACCTGGTATCCCTGGTGAGATTCGAACTCACGACCCACTGCTTAGAAGGCAGTTGCTCTGTCCGGCTGAGCTACAGGGACATACTTGACATAAACAGTAGTTAAGGTTTGTTACCTTCTTCGACTATTTCTTCATCACGCAAAGCAAACATCGCAGGGAATACTTCCCCGGTCTTTTTATTTCTAACCATTCTCAGGTAACCGGTTTTAATACTGCACTCAGTGCAATATCGGGCACCTCGAGGTTGCTCTGGTGAATGTGCTTCGACAAAATGGGTATTAAGCTCAGCAATTGAGTTAAAAACCGTACTCTCATGATAGCATTCGCGTGAGTTGGAGCAATAACGCTCCATATGGCGAATGGGCTTTCCGCATTTATCGCATTTTACCTCACCTACTCCCATCATGGATATAATGCCCTGGAGTTTTTCAGATTCGGCAGCCGATACTTGTTTTACTTCTTCCATTCTGTTTATCCTCTAATTTCTTCTATTTCAGCATATAATTTAAGAATGCCGATGTCAAACTTTTATCTCTTTGTGCAAACATCGGTATGCTTCGAATTAATACCTGCAATAAACAATAACTTAACTATTATAACTTAATTGGATAACCATATTGTACCTGAGGATTATTAATAGAACTGAAAAGGCCTAACAAAATTACTCTATCAAGCGAAAATATTTTCTTGATTGATAGGTATTTAAGAGAATATAATCATTTAAAATCGTTAACATTAAATTTATGGTAAAGATAAACTAATTAATTTTTATTTAATCACGGTCAAGAATATGAATATATTCAAATTAAAACAGGCGAAGCCTCATGGTTGATTCCCTTATTCAATGGCTCAACGTACCGAATGAACTGATAATCATCATAATATCAGCCCTACCGATTATAGAACTACGCGGAGCAATACCCGTCGGGATCAATCTTTTTGGGATGCCTTGGTATTTTGTCATCTTGCTGGCAATTATCGGTAATTTACTTCCCGTCCCCTTACTGCTGCTATTCTTTCAAACGCTGGTGAAATACATCCGGCGGATACCACTGGGGGCTAAATTGGTAAATCCTATTGTCCGTCATGCCGAAAAACATTCTGCCTCAGTGGAAAAATACCAGAGGATAGGGCTTATAATATTCGTAGGTATTCCACTACCCTGGACCGGCGCTTGGACGGCCTCTATTATCTCCTCTCTTTTGGGAATAAGCTTCGCCCGCGCCTTTTTCGCTATAGCGGCGGGGGTAGTTATCAGTGGTATCATTGTTACCGTTTTGTGTCTAATGGGTTGGGTCGGGGCAGTTATCGCCGGAGTGGGTCTATTGGCGCTGGCTGTTTTCAGTATTTGGAAAAGGTAGTCCTTATAACTTATGCTGCAGTATGAAAGACTCGAAAACCGTTGATTCTGTGAGACTGAGAGAATGCGAATTACCTTGACAAGTGTAATGTCTGATTGATACTATGATGTGCGGATTAACCCATTCATAAAACATTTCAGTACTAATAATTAAGGAGGCTGTAACACGGGATGACCAGTAATCGGCTGTTGGAGGACTGCAGATGCCAAAGATGACGGTCAAAGATATTGAAGTAGCAGGGAAGAGAGTATTAGTACGAGTTGATTTTAATGTACCGAGGGACCCCAAAACCGGAGAGATTACCGACGATAGTCGTATCAGAGCCACCTTACCCACAATTAAATATTTAACCGAACGCGGGGCGCGCGTAATCCTAATTTCCCACCTAGGACGCCCGGATGGGAAGTTCGTTAATGAGCTCAGACTTACCGGGGTCGCCCAGCGTTTGTCCCAAATCCTAGGACAACAGGTCGGTGTGGCAACAGATTGTATCGGGCCGGAAGTAGAAAAATCCGTCGCTGCTTTGAAAAGTAAAGATGTCCTGCTCCTTGAGAATCTCCGGTTCCATCCCGATGAGGAAACCGGCAGTGCCGAATTTGCCAAAGCTTTAGCCCGCCTCGGCGACGTATTTGTAAATGATGCCTTCGGCACTTCACACAGAGCTCACGCATCCATTGCCGGTATCGCTAAATATTTACCGGCAGTTGCGGGTTTCCTACTGGAAAAGGAAATAACTTTCCTGGGAAATGTCCTGGAAAACCCAGCCTATCCCTTTGCTGCCCTTGTAGGCGGGGCTAAAATCAGCGATAAAGTCAAAATGCTGGAACGCATTGTAAATAAAGTAGATTACTTATTAATCGGCGGCGGTATGGCCGCCACTTTTTTAAAAGCCCAGGGATTTGAAATCGGGCGGTCTCTGTTTGAGGCCGACCGACTGGATATTGCAACCAAGTTATTAAATAAAGCCGGCCAAAACGGTATCAGGATTCTACTATGCGTCGATGTAGTGGTCGCTGATAGTATTGATGCGACGGAAAACCAGACGGCTTCTGTAACAAATATTCCGGCGAATAAGATGATTGTCGATATCGGACCGCAAACCGTGGCCCAATTCGGCGAAGCACTGAGAAAGTGCAAGACGGTATTCTGGAATGGGCCGATGGGTGTTTATGAATACCCCCAATCGGCTGCTGGCACCCGCTCGATGGCCACACTGTTGGCCGGGCTGGAAGCGACGACAATTATCGGCGGCGGTTCCACTGCCGAGGTAGTCACGGAAATGGGGCTGGCGGATAAGATGACTTTTGTATCGACAGGCGGTGGTGCTTCGATGAGTTTTGTCTCCGGTGAAAAATTACCAGGCGTCGAAGTATTAATGGATAAGAAACCCTGAACTAAAATTATAGAGTCAATGGAGAAGGCATGCGAATTCCCTTAATTGCCGGCAACTGGAAAATGAATACCAACCTCCCGGAAGCCGTTCGGCTCGTGATGCAAATGGTACCGGAATTGATTAAGGTAGATAATGTAGAGACATTGCTTTGCCCCCCTTATATCTCCCTGGCTACAACAAAAGACCTTATCAAATCAACTCCGATTAAGCTCGGTGCTCAAAACCTGTTTTATATGGACAAAGGGGCTTATACCGGCGAAATTTCTCCCGTAATGCTGTCCAACCTCTGTGAATACGTCATCATCGGTCATTCGGAACGCCGGCAATATTTCCAGGAGACCGGCGAGATTACTAACAAAAAGATAAAAGCCTCTCTTAAAGCCGGTTTAAAGCCGATTCTATGCGTAGGAGAAAAGCTAAAAGAAAGAGATGCCGGTAAAACGGACGGTATTATTTCCGAACAACTGACCGCCGGTCTTGAGGGCATTAATACCGCTGATGGCATAGTAATCGCATATGAGCCTGTCTGGGCCATCGGGACTGGAGAAGCCGCCACCGGTGAGCAGGCAAATGATACTATCGGTCATATACGGCAGATGCTATCCAAACAGTACGGCAGCCAAATAGCAGGGACAATCCGCATTCTCTATGGCGGCAGCGTTACTCCCGATAACGCTACGGAATTCTTCAAGCAGACGGAGATTGACGGCGGATTAGTCGGCGGTGCCAGTTTGAAAGCCGACCAGTTCATCAGCATCGTAAAACAGGCTGCTCAAATCAAGAAATAATCCGTATATATCTTCTGCTGGTTAAGAAAAACACCGCCAGTAATTTATGTTGTTCTATTTAATGCCCTTATAATCAAAGGGACTGCATGGTTTATATCACCGACAATACCATAATCAGAAATCTGGAAAATCGGCGCGTCTGGATCCGAATTTATAGCTACGATAGTACCGGACTCTCTCATACCGGCAATATGCTGGACTGCCCCGGAAATGCCACAGGCAATGTATAGCTTGGGGCGGACGGTTTTACCGGTCTGGCCTACCTGATGGACGCTGGAAACCCATTTGGCATCAACGACATCCCGGGTAGCTCCCATTTCACCCTTGAGCAAGTCTGCCAGCTCTTCGATAAGCTTGAAATTAGCAGCCGAACCTACTCCTCTTCCGCCAGCCACGATTACATCGGCTTCTTCCAAATTAACACTTTTCTTCTTTTCCTTGACCACTTCCAGCAACTTAATCATCAGGTTTTCATTCGTTATATTGACGGGTATTTTGATAACTTCGCCTTGGCGAGAGGTATCTTCAGCAAGAGCTTTCATAACGCGTGGACGAACCGTCGCCATCTGAGGACGGTTTTGGGGGGTAACGATAGATGCCATAACGTTACCTCCGAAGGCAGGCCTTGTTTGAACGAGCAACCGCGTTTCTTTATCTATTTCCAGTCCGGTACAGTCGGCAGTAAGGCCGGTGTTCAGACGCTTGGAAAGGCGGGGAGCTAAATCTCTGCCGAGATAGGTGGCTCCAATCAGAAGGATTTCCGGCTTATATTTTTTTACTTGCTCAGCAATTACATCGGAATATGTAATAGTCTGATAATGCGCCAGATTTGGGTCATCTGCCCAGTAGACTATGTCAGCAGAGTGATGAATCAAATCCGGACAAAAATGCTCGACTTCATTACCAAGTAATACGGCGGCCAATTTAACTCCCAGGCTATCGGCTAATTCCCTTCCTTTACCTAACAATTCAAATGATACGTCTCTGAGTTTGCCGTCACGGTGTTCAGCAAGCACCCAGACATCACGAAATTCTGTTATATCTTGCATAGCGTCAAATAAGCTCCTTCGCCGAGAGTCGGTCTATAAGGTTCCGTACTGCTTCGTCTAATTCTCCATCAAGCATTTCCACCTGGCCTCGCTTTAGATTAGGAGTGTACACTTTTCTAATACGGGTAGGTGAGCCTTTTAATCCGATTTGGCTTTTATCAACCGGTATGTCATTTACAGTCCAAATAGTAATATCCTTTGAGAATGAGTCCATTATCGCATCAATCGCCGGTATACGAGGAGTATTAATATCTTTGGTAACGGTTAAGAGTACCGGAAGGCCGATTTCGACAATTTCAAAGCCGTCTTCCAGAGCCTTCCTTATTTTCAGAGTTTTCCCGTTAGCTTCAATGCCCTGCACATAAGTTACCTGTGGCAACTCCAACGTCTCGGCAAGTTGAGGTCCGACTTGAGCGGTATTACCGTCAGTAGCCTGCCGGCCGCATATAACGAGGTCATAATTCCCGATTTTTTGAATAGCACATCCCAATGTATAAGAGGTTGCCCATGTATCGGCTCCCCCGAAAGCCCTATCACTTAACAAAATCGCTTCATCGGCACCCATTGCCAGACATTCACGAAGGGCTTCCGCCGCCTGGGCCGGCCCCATAGTTAAAACGGTTACTTTACCACCATGCTGCTCCTTGATTGTGACGGCTGCTTCCAGGGCATGTTTATCGTCAGGATTGATTACTGCCGGAACACCTTCCCTCATCAGGCTGCCAGTCACCGGGTCTATCTTGAGTTCTTTGGCATCCGGCACCTGTTTAATACATACAATTATGTTCATCTATATTACTGCCTTCTTATTTAATAATGCTCTGGGCATGGATGATTTTTTGGAACTCATTGGAACCTTCAACAATTTCACCCAAACTCACATCACGCAATAGTTGTTGAATACGGAATTCCTTAACATAGGCGTAGGCTCCGTGAATCTTGAAAGCCTTATGCGTAGCTTCCATGGCGGCTTCGGTAACATAGACCTTAGTCATAGCAGATTCCGCCCGGATATTTTTTTTCTGGTCCGCCAGCCACGCCAACCGGTAAAGCATTAGACGGGCAGATTCAATCAGGGTTACTATTTCACTAAGGAGACATTGGGTGGTCTGGAATTGTGTCATCGGTTTGCCTTTAACCATTCTCTCTTTAGCGTATTTTACCGCTTCGTCCATCGCAGCTTCCGCACATCCCAAAACTAAAGCTGCGGAGTCCAGTTTACCTAGCGATATAGTATCCAGCAGAATGTTATATCCGTTACCACTGGCACCGAGTAAATTTTCCTTCGGTAATACATAATTTTCAAATATAATATCGGTTAGTGCAACGCCGTGCATACCCACCTTTTCCCATGGTTTCGGCACTGTGTAGCCCGGTACATTCTTTGAACCGATAAAGGCGCTAACACTGTCGCCTTCTTTGGCAAAAAAGACAATTATACCGTCTTTGTCAGACGCCGTGATAAATCGCTTGGCACCGTTAATGATATAATTATCGCCGTCCCGGACAGCTTTGGTCGTGATTGACCTGGGGTCTGAGCCGGTTCCTGCCTCGGTAAAAGCAAACGACCCGATGGCTTTACCGGTAGCCAGCGGGGTAATGAATTTCAGTTTCTGTTCTTCCGTGCCAAATAAATCAATGGGGATGGAGGTAAGATAGTTCACCCCCACCAGCATGGAAACAGCACCGCAGTAACGGGCGAGCTCTTCCAATACAATAGTAGAAGTCTGGTAATTGCTGCCACTGCCCCCATACTCTTTGGCGAAAGGGATACCGAAAAGCCTGAATTGGGTTATTTTTTGGATAAGCTCATCGGGTATTTTACTTTCCTCTTCGATTTTTTCAGCGATGGGTAAGACTTCTCTAATGCAAAAATCCTTTACAAACTTTTTAATTGCTTCCTGTTCTTTTGTTAGTGCAAAATCCATATTCACCATCCTAAATTATTTATTACCCGGGGTTTGGTTATCCGATACCTTTTGTCTTTAATTCTCAACCAGTTGACACTCAAACCATAAACTGCAATAACTGTTATCTCACTATTTTCTGACTAAGTCTAAAAAGAGAAGCAATAAAGACAGTTTATACTATTATAAAATAAATACCCCGATGAATTGAAATTATATATTTCTTTTTAACAACTGTGGCCAGTTATTGGCTTTATCTTCGGCGATTAACCCACGCGATTACAAACACATTCAATTTTGTTTACGGAACTACACTTCCCAAGACCTTACGGTCGGGGTATTAAGTAAAGTATAATAAATAATATTAACTAAGGTATTGACATATTTAATATTTTATATTATTATTATAGTAAAAGTTAATACTTATATTAACTTTTATATTAAATGCAAGGTTGTAAAATTGAAAACGAGAGATTGGCAGGAACTCACCAGAATAACGCAAGGCGCTCAAATGGTAATCGAAAGGGTGCGGGTAACCGACAGTGGTATCGCCGTGGAAGGCAATTTCGAACTGCCGCCACTGGCCCGGTTACCGGCGGAGGACCAGGTTTTTATTATGGCATTTATTAAAAGCGATGGGTCGATTAAGGAAATGGAACGCGTCTTCGGCATCAGTTATCCGACAGTGAAGAGCCGTTTAAGCCGGATTGCCGGACAACTCCAATTCGTCGAGAACATAGCCATTCCGAAAAAAGAGGGAATATTAGCCGCCTTGGAACGAGGTGAAATTACCGCCCAAGAGGCAATCGAGAGGTTATCGCTATGAGTTGGCCGCCATATCTATTAAAAATCAGAATTGAGAATGAGGACAATTCGTTTCCCATCTGGTTACCATTGTTTATCATCGGACCGATAATGCTGATACTGTTACTTGCAGTTCTCATTATCCTGTTACCCTTTGTACTGCTTTCACTGATATTTACCTGGCAATTAGGCTGGTGGCGACCGGTATTCTTATTCTTCCCGGCGTTATTCCGAATAATTGCCCAGTTGCCTGGTCTGAAAGTTGATGTCGGAAGTCATAGCGGTCGGGTTTACATCGCTTTTATTTAAAACGAATGAGGTGTTAAATGAGTGATAATCAAAAAAGGATATTACAGATGCTGGCCGAGGGCAAAATCTCGGTGGAAGAAGCGACCAGATTGTTATCGCTGGTGGATAAAGACACCGATATGGCTGGCAAAAATACGGCCACCGGAGAAGCGAAACCTCATCCGAAATACCTGTACGTGAGGGTTGAGCCTAAAGAAGGCTGCAAGGATGCTGAAAAAGGCCGTGTGAACGTCCGCATTCCAGTCGGTCTCATCCGTGCCGGCATGAAACTGAGAGCTCTCATACCCGACCAGGCCGCAGATGGTATGAACCGGGCAATAAAAGAGAAGGGCTTTAACTTCGATATCCGCAATATTAAAGACGCCGACCTGGAAGAACTGATTACGGCACTCACCGATACGGAAATCAATGTCGACAGTGCGGAAGCGGAAGTACAGATTCATGCTGAATAGGCAATTACCATAAATAAAATAAAAAGGAGAAGCAAAATGTCAGAAGGACACAGCCACAAAGGACAAACAGCAGCTAGTCTAGCAGGCGTTATCTGGTTCATCGGATGGCTATTTACCATTGGATATGCCGGATTGGTCTGGTGGAAAATTATCCTCGGAATCGTTGTTTGGCCATATTTCTTAGGAGTATTTCTAGCATAAGTTCATACCTTTTTAATTCGATTATTCTTAATAATTACATAATGAAGAAGAGAACGTGTAGCGTAAAGCGTTTGGTTCTATGGATACTGTTCGGTATAGTCACGTTTCAGGCATTTTATTACGTATTTGATACACTGATCGAACAAGGTAAAGAGGGTGTTCCTTTTTCCGGGCTTTTCAATAATCCCGGGGTTCTTCCCTTAAGTTTAATCCCGAGTCTAGTTCTGCTAA
This sequence comes from Dehalococcoidales bacterium, assembly GCA_016927955.1. GTDB lineage: Bacteria > Chloroflexota > Dehalococcoidia > Dehalococcoidales > JAFGLR01 > JAFGLR01. Next base: position 14,625 of record JAFGLR010000133.1, on the reverse strand, counting down.
TACTCCACGCCTGTTGGACGCTTGGTTACCGGCGTGGAACTCTACTGCTTTCTCTGGCTTTTTCACTCGGATTCTTTTTCGAAGTCATCGGGATTAATACGGGAACCATCTTCGGAGGCGATTATAGCTATCAAATCGGGGCTAGTCCGGTATGGTTGGGAGTACCGCTACTAGTACCAGTATTTTGGACGGCTTTTATCTACGCCGGTTACTGGTTAGTGTCCTCTCTGCTTATCTGGTCAGAGATAGGCAAACCCAATAGAATGGACTCAGGCCGGGGCTGGTTAATACTGGCGATATGTTTGGACGGGCTAGCAGTCGTGGCTATCGATTTTATTATGGACCCTCTTCAGGTTAAGACGGGTAATTGGATATGGTCTAATGCCGGTGCTTTTTACGGTGTACCATTAGGAAACTTTTTCGGCTGGTTTCTAGTGACGATTATCGTAACTTCAATCTTCCGTACCATCGAATACTACTTGCCGTCAAAAATAGTAGCGAATAATGATTCCATGCTTATGATTCCTACACTGGGATATGGACTGCTTGGTCTGGGATTGGCCTGTTTTTCCTTGAAGAGTGGCATACCCGAACTTTCTCCGATAGGTATATTGGGTATTTCCCCTTTTGCTTTCATTAATCTATTGCTTTTCCGGCGTTCGAAAAATAAAACCGCTAACGCCGAGGAAATACCAAACAAGAATTATTCTCTCAACGTTAAAGAACACTAATTTAACGGCTTCAGTATATAATGCCCACTTTTACGGATAATAGGAAATACACAAGCAGTGCAGGCAAGATAGAAAAATGATTGTATATTGATTTGTTTGCTTTCTACAACTAAATAGGCTATACTGGTATTTGGGAGTGGCGAAAGAATATACGCTAAGGGCAATGTAAAGGCCAGAAATGATAAACTGGTACCACATCCGAAGGTAAAGGCAAATCCAGCCACGGTGAATAAAGAGTCCGGCCAAAAAAGTCCAAGGGTGAAATGCCCTGGCTCCCAAGTATACTACAGAGGGGGGATAAATAACCCCCTCTTTTTATTTGGTCGGCATGGTTACAAATAAGAAATACACTACCCTCGTTGTAATATTACTGCGGTTAGTGTATGATTATATTAACTGGTTCTAGTTTAGGTTATTATCATTTCAGTAGGTTTCTTCTATACCCCCTCTGTATTGGATGACCCAAGCTTCGACTAAATTTTAAAAAAGGAGGTCATCCAATGAGTTATCAAGACAAGTCAATCACATGTTCAGATTGCGGCGCTACTTTCACTTTCAGTGCCGATGAGCAAGAACAATTTGCTTCCAGAGGCTATACTAACGAGCCCAAACGTTGTCCGACATGCCGTCAGGCAAGGAAAGCACAACAGGGAAATAGTAGTTTTGGCGGTGGAAACAGAAGCTACAGTTCAGCTCCGCGGCAGATGTTTCCCGTGAAATGTGCCACGTGCGGCAAAGACACTCAGGTGCCTTTTGAACCCCGTGGTGATAAACCCGTTTACTGTTCAGATTGCTACCGCAAAACGAACCCGGTAAAAAGATACTAGTTATCAGTAGTCTACCAACTACGGATAACTAAAGGCCGGGTATAGCCATCCAACCAGATAGCTTTACCCGGCCTTATTCTTTTCTTTTGTTATTACAGGCATATAATCAACCTATTTCTTCTTAAAGCTAGAATCGAGTATAATAATATCGTTTCATGAAGTCTAGTAAATGAATAATGAACTAGTTGCTATCGTAGGTCCTACCGGCACTGGTAAAAGCAAGCTGGCCATTAAGCTGGCAAAGTTGATTGGTGCCGAAATTATAAGCTGCGACAGCCGCCAGGTCTACCGGTATATGGATATCGGTACGGCTAAACTGCCAGCCGAAGAGCGTTTGCTGGTACCGCATCACTTAATCGATATCGTTAATCCGAATGAAGATTTGAGCCTGGCACAATACCAGCAGTTAGCTTATCAGACTAGTGAAGTTATCCGGAAGAAAAATAAAATTCCGATGCTGGTCGGGGGCACCGGACAGTATTTCCAGGCTGTCATCGAAGGCTGGCAAATACCCCGGGTAGAACCCGATATTGCTTATCGTAAGAGCCTGGAAAAAAGGTCAGAGGCCGGTGAAACGCTAGAACTCTACCGGGAGCTGACAAAAATAGACCCGGACGGGGCTAAGAAAATCGACCCTCATAATATCCGGAGAATTATCCGGGCACTGGAGGTTTACCGGAGCCAGGGCATACCTTTTTCCCAGCTAAAGCGGAAATCTGCACCGCCGTACCGGACTTTGATAATCGGTTTACATTTGGAAAGACAGGAATTATACCGCCGCGTTGACCTGAGAGTGGACGATATGATAAACCAGGGACTGGTTCGGGAAGTGCAAAAGCTTATCGAGATGGGATATGATACTACCTTGCCGGCAATGTCCGGCATCGGTTACCGTCAAATAAGCCAATTCCTGGGCGGACAATTGAGTCTACCCGAGGCGATACAGCAGATTAAATATGAAACACACCGTTATATCAGGCAGCAATACCTCTGGTTCCGTTTGAAGGACGAGCGAATCAACTGGTTTAATATAGCCGGTGACAACGAAGAAGATTGTGCTAAACTGGTTCGGAATTTCCTGGAGGAAAATCCTGTAGGATAAGTAAATACTTGACATAAAGTTTGGAGCTAAAAATTACTAAACAACCTATTATTATTACGAAAGAAGGCCCGGAACGGGCTTTTCTAGTCGCTGTAGACACGAAAGACATTACCACCGGGTGGACAACCGAAGCATCACTCGAAGAACTGGCATTATTGGCGAAATCATCCGGGGTGGTCGTTGTCGGAAAAATAATACAAAAGCTGCCGGAACCGCATAAATCGTATTATCTCGGCAAGGGTAAAATCGAAGAATTACTCCAGTTTAAAGGCAAAACCGGTTATACCGTAGCAGTGTTTGATGATGAACTGTCACCAATGCAACAAAATAACCTGGAGAATGCTCTCAAAGTAAAGATAATCGACCGGACGGCTTTAATTTTAGATATATTTGCCCGGCGTGCCCGCACTCATGAAGGCCGGTTGCAGGTTGAGCTGGCACAACACCAGTATCTTTTGCCCAGGTTGGCCGGCCAGTGGAGCCATCTGGAACGCTTGGGCGGCGGCATCGGCACCCGCGGTCCCGGTGAAACCCAACTGGAGACCGACCGTCGACTTATCCGCACTCGTATTAGCCGGCTGAAAAACCAAATCGAGAAAATCCGGCGCCACCGCGAACTTTACCGTCAGAAACGCCGGAAAACCGGCATTCCGGTTGTTGCCCTGGTAGGTTATACAAATGCCGGCAAAAGCACTTTATTAAACGCGGCAAGCCGTGCCGGAGTATTGGCCAAAGATGAGCTTTTTTCCACACTCGACCCAACTACCAGGCGGATTGCTTTGCCGAATGGTAAAATCGTTTTATTCAGTGATACGGTCGGTCTTATCCGTAAACTACCGCCGACAATAGTAACGGCTTTTCGGGCAACCCTCGAGGAACTAGCTGACGCTGATTTATTGGTCCAGGTTGTCGACCTAACTTCACATAACGCAGCCGAACAATGCCAGACTGTCGAATATATTCTTTCAGACCTTGGCTTAACCGACAAACCGCGAATTACTGCGTTAAATAAAATAGATATGCTACTGGATAAGGAGAAATCCTGGGATGAAATTTCCGCGGTTAATTATTTGACCGGGCTGAATATTGAATACCTCAAAGTTACAGAAAATACAGTTTTTATTTCGGCGGCAAAAAAATGGGGCCTGACAGGGCTTTTAAGGCTCATTGAGCAAATAATTGAACAGGAACGGCTCAATACAAGCCCGGAAACCGGGTTTTATTGAATCAGACCCTCTAAATTCAAAATTTAAGGGCCTTAAAATACTTCCCAATGGTTTTATATGTCCAGTGGCATTTGACCCGCTTTTATGCGTTGTATCGTACGCCGTAATTTCTTTTCAAAATAAAAGTCGATACCAACCATTTTACCGTTTTGCAGGTAAGGCACTTTGTGTTTGGTTAAAGAAACCTGGTTAAAGTATTTATAAATCCGCGCGTCATCAGTAAATAAAACTATACGTCCGCCGGTTCTTCTTAACTCCGCTACCATTTACTTTACTTTATAATATACTCGGCTATAAAGCAATACCGGGATATTGTTATTATTAAACGCCGGGAAAGACCATAGAGCGTCTTAAATATTGATATGGCTCTAAATACCAAATGGCTTGAAAGCCGCTGCTTTATGTTAACTATAGTCTCAAATATAATAAAAATGGGACGTACTATATATGTTATGTCAGGTTATATTCAAACCCCAATTTTCGGAAAAATGAGCCTGGCAACGCCAAATTATGCTTAGTAAAGTCTTTATTATATTATATTTTTTGATAATAATGTTTTTTTAGTTTACTACCACGTACCTGTAAATGTCTGTGTTCCGTTAACCCACAACCAATTTTAAACATCGGTACCGGCATTTGACCGCTGTTTTAACCGGTAACCCTGTAAAATTTTCCTATAACTAAGTTGGTATTATTATGTCAAGTATTCTCCCCTGTAAAAAGCCCCGCTAAACAGGTTGTAATCTTATAAGTCTTATACTATAATTGTTACTGATGAGCCGTTCGGATTTACCCCCAACCAATAAAAAAGCCATCCAGTGCGAAGACTGCGGTAAATGGGTCACGCTTCAGGGTTATGGTGGTCACCGCCGTTTTTATCACGGGGAATACCAGCGTAACCTGAAACAGCAATTACTCAACCGACTGGTGATGTTACGAACGGCTAATAAAATCACCAAATCCCAGTTCGATGCGATGACGGCTACAGTCCAACCCGAATCGACTGCTAAGATGACCGAAATCATGGCAGTTAAGAACTTTGTGGATAGTATTAAGTAATAAACCCCCTATTTCCCCGGCAGAGCAAACCTTTTATATCACGGTAGAGGCCACTAGAGTTCTCCGGTCTGGTTTTCGGTCAATACTCCCTGTTGTAATTAGGTAATCCCCCTTATTTTTACATATTTTACTATTTCCCCAACCGCTAAGGTATTGACAATAATTTTAAGAGAGTTATAATAAAGTTCCAAAGACCTAATTTACAGAAAATTATCTACCGGCGTGGGGTAAGGTATGACTTATCCGGTAAACCCAAAGTATCAACCGGGGCAGCAGGTAATGATAACCAAACCGGTTGATCCCACAGCAACCTCGATGAGGGATTGCACCCTGGAACCATACGTCGGGCATACCGGCCGCATTACCAAGTGCTACTGGATTGGTCCCCGTTCCGGCGAACTCTTTTTCGTTTACATCGTCGCCGTTGAAGTTAACGGCCGTGAAAAAGAGATAATCCTTCACGAAGATGAGATTGAGATGACATTTGCTTCCGCATAACGCCAGCCGTTCCGTATCTTTAACGAGGAGGAAGTCAGTATATGTCTCAAGACAACCGCCAGCAGCAAGAACTAACCCGTAGAATATATTCTTTTTTGAATGAGCATTGGGATACTATTTTCACGGTACAGGAACTGGTCGAAGACAGACATATATATCGTGCCAAATCGTCGATTCAAAGCAGCCTTAACTCCCTGTTGCGCCAGGGGTTAATCAGAGTGAAGAATAAGGGCAATGAACTCGGCTACCAGGCGGTCTTATTTCAGAAAACGAAGTCGGGATAAACCGGCCTAGTATTATGTCAAATTAATCCCTGCTTGCTATCGAGAAAATAATAAGATGCTTCCGCCATAATGGCGGAAGCATCTTATTATTTTAGATTATTTTTTAACTATTAGCTATTCTTTTCGGGGGGATTATTGAATACTAGCTGCTTAGCATAACAGATTAGTATTAAGCATTCTCTCTTTCCGATTGAAAAGAATATTAAACTGTAATATGCTATTGTAATAGGTTTGTAAATAATAAAACTGCCACCGATTAAGATATTATAAAATATAGCAAATCTTAATATGTAATAATAACATAGGCATATAAAGATGAAGCTGATAAGTCTGATAGTAAAAAACCATAGAAAATTCAAGAGGATGTATTATTTATTGTTTAGCATTCATACTCGCTATTAAATTTCTTCAGCGGAAAATATAAATGAAAATTAAAACATTGTTTTTTATGTTAGTGGTGACTGTCTTAGCAGCGTCTCCAGTTGCCTGCAGCCAAGGAGATACCCCAGAAACAACAGGTACCGGAGAAACTACAGGGAACACAGACATACTAACCCCACCTTCAGCGGAAGAGCTTGCAGAGAATAATTTTGTCTCCCCCGAGATCTCTAGAATAATTTGTGAAAAACTGAAGCAGATGATGGATCGCGGTGATAATTTCAAACTGGTCGATGCCCAGACTAGTGCTAACTTCAAGCGTGGGCATATACCAGGTGCTATAAATATTCCCCAGGATGATTCGTCCTCTCCTTATACACAAGAATGGGTGAATGAACAGTTGAATTCTCTCCCTAAAAATGAGCCGGTAATATTCTATTGCGATTGACCGGATGACGGAGAAGCTGCCAGGTTGGCAGACAAGCTGATAAAGTTGAGAGCAGGTGACACAGAAGATATTAATATCCTTTGGAAGGGATACTTCAGGTGGTTAGAACTTGGCTATCCTAGTATTAAGTAAGATAGATGGCAGAAATCAGGCATTTTCTTAAAAGCGATAAGTTAACATTTGCCTTCAGGTTATTACTGGGAGTGATGATCTTAGCCGCAGTAGTCCCCAAACTAATCGATATCGAAAAGTATTCAGTCTTTTTAGTATACAGCTATCGCGTCTTCCCGATATATCCGATAAATATAGCCAGATTCCTCGGTATAGTAGCTCCGTATCTAGAGCTGCTTATTGCGTTAGGTCTGATTTTCGGTGTACTTACCAGGCTATCTGCCATTGGGTGGGGAATAATGTCTATAGTCTATTTCTCTATTAAAATACATCTCATATTTATTCAACAGAGAATAGTGCCATGTGGCTGTTTCCCCGGTATTTTCCCTGACATATTAGTTACACAATCTATATGGATAGATGTGGTAAACATACTATTATGTGCCCAAATTATTTGGGCGAACCGCGAAAGAAAATTCCTCAGTTTCTGGATTCTTCTTCCCGAAAAGTGGCGAAGAACCAAGATTCGTTATGTCTGGTAAAATCGTGAGCAGATAACTCCCTCTCCGTTCTAGTATGAAAAACAGTCCGGCAGTTATGTTAAGGCCGAGAAAAGTTATATGAAAACTGTAGTAACTTAGTGGGTATGTTATAATAACTTAGAATTATCCAATCTCAGGAAAGGAGACCTACAAATTAGGCATAAAATCGTGGAAAATACAAAAAGGTTTCACCCGACTTTCTGGATATGGATAGCGGCTATAACTCTTTCGGCATTCATAATGTCGTTAGCATTCATCGGAAAACCAGTCGCAGCCTGAGGCGGTGATGCTACGCTGACCGTGAATGTCAGCCCGACTCAAGGTGGCATTGTTACAATAGATGAGATCATTCCAACCGTCTATCCGGCGACGAAAACGGTTTCTAACGGTACATCCGTTGTCATTGAGGCGATACCGGCTGAAGGTTACGAATTTACCGGTTGGAGTGGGGGTTTAATTAGCCATGAAAACCCGGTAACTCTCTCGATGACCTGCAATAAGGACATTACAGCCAGTTTCTCAGAGAAGAAATATAATCTTACTATCGATGTAAACGGCTCAGGTACCGTAAGTCCTTCATCCGGTGTCTATAGCCATTACGAGGGAGACGCGGTAAATATTACCGCTTTCCCGAATACCGGCTACCGGTTTGATGGCTGGACGGGTGATGTTAGTAACATCGGCTCAGCCAGCACTACCGTGACCATGGACGCTGATAAAACTGTCGTTGCTAACTTTTCCAGGGTGGTTCAAATCTTGACCATCAACATCAATGGTAGTGGTTCGGTTACTCCTGCAAACGGAGAACATAGTTATGGTAAGGGAACGGCAGTAAACCTTAACGCAGTACCGGACGCCGGTTACCGGTTCGATGGCTGGACAGGTGATGTTAGTGATACTAGCTCAGCCAGCACCACTGTAACCTTGGACGGTGATAAAACTGTTATTGCTAACTTTTCCAGGGTAATTAATACCAAAACCCTCACTATCGAGGTCAATGGAGCGGGTTCGGTTACTCCTGCAGCTGGAGAGCATCGTTATAATGAGGGAGAGGTGGCCAGTATAACTGCTACCCCTGATACCGGCTACCGGTTCGATAGCTGGACAGGAAATGTTAGTGATACCGGCTCAGCCAGCACTACTGTAACCATAAGTTCAGATATAACTGTCACCGCCAAATTTACCAGGATTAACATCTTTACTCCGCTGGTAATAGCCGGCATAGTCTTCGGTGGCCTTGTGGTTATCGGCGGCATTAGCTGGTTGGTCATTAAAAGGCGGAGAGGCCAATCTTAACTAATATGAGCCCGGGAAGCGACATCGAGGCCATCTAAATTCCACATTAACCCCTATAATTAAGCACCTCTGTTAAATTTAGGACTAATCAAAATTGAGTATTGACAATCGGCACTATTTCAGCTAAATTGTTATAAAATCTTAAAATAGCTTATTATCTGGTCTTTAATGTTTGTTTTGGAGTACAAATGATGGACCAGGAAATCATCGATTTGATAGTTCACCTGGATTCATCTATCATCACCGGCACGTTTAGCTTAACCAGAGGTCGCCTCTCTGATTTTCTAAACTCATCGGTGAAATTTATCACGTTAACCGAAGCTTCCATAATCAAGCCAGACGGCCGAATCGAGAAGGTAAAAGAAATCTACATCAATAAAGAAACGATTAAATTACTGGTAACGGTATTCAATGATGCCGGCCGCGGTTACGGGGCCGATAAGCAAGCTAGAAGGTTCCCGTTTACGCGGAAAGTGCCCGTGCCGGCGAAGATATTACTGGCTGGCTACGAATTGAACGGGAACGTACATTGTAAAAATGACTCTGCTATACCCCAACTACTGGAGCAGGATTTTATGTTTCTACCCTGCACTGATTTGAAAATCCGTAATACAGAGAATAACGTTTCTTGGGAAGCCTATTTTGGTGCTGTTAACCGCACTAAGCTAAATATGCTGCAGCAGGTCGCTCTGCCTCATTAAACCCTTAATTTACCGCTTTGTATCTTAAAAAACTTCCAACGACCTTACGAGTATGTCTTAAAAACCGAAATAACCTTCAATAGTGTCATGCTGGAGGAGAGCTACAGGCTCGACGAAGCATCTCATGGTGGGGTCTAAATCCATTTTTAACTAATTATGAGACAGACTCTTACGATCGGGATATTACGCTACTCGACCTTCGGTCGAACAATAAATTCCAACATCCCTTGGCCTGACGGTCAGAGTATTCGTGTTAATGGATTAATAGCGATATTTACCTGCTTCGTTTTACTTCAGCCTTTATTATCCCCTTCGCTTACGGAATATTCGTATCTGGATGTGCCGTCGATGACGACATATAAATGGACTCCTGAGCTGGCCTGATGCAGGATAGGTTTCAATAGAGCATCAGACAGCTTTGCCAGTTCATCCAGGGAACTGCACATCAAGACCGACTCCCCTTCTTTCGCCGCAGGTATCGCGGTTACGTTAGTGATAATATCCTTATGTTTATCCGCCGTTTTCTGTGCCGCCACCCATTGCGGTGGGAGGAATTCCCGCCGCTTACGCCACTCGAGGTATGTCCAGACCGTCAGCAATATAAAGGCGACGGTAAACCCGAGTAAGGCATAGCCGGCGGTCAATAAAGACGACCGGGTATTGTTGGCCACCGTTTCGGTACCTGTAATAGCATCGGAAAGTGAGGTACTGGCGGTGTTCGGCCAGACTATACTATTGGCAGTGAATGTTATCGGTATGTTGTTGGTAACGGTCTTATCCAGCGTTTTCCCATCGACCTCACCGGTAGTATGGGCTTTTGCGGTAAGATTTAACTGATAAGTAGTACCGATATCTCTACGGCTGGTAACGCCCTCCGCCTTTTGTATCAAATCGTAAATTAAGTCCGTGTCCAGAGTAAATTGCTGGCTGACTTTATCCACATCTTCAAAGTGCCGGGAGGGTAATAATTCAAAAGTTGCCTGCGGGCCGTCCGGGTTAGAGAGGACGGCAATGATTTCCACCTGGTGGTCCAGGTTATTCACTGCCTGGTCGCCAGTCAGGTTATACGTAAAAGTGACGTCTAATCGGTTAAGCACCTCTGACGTATAGGTGTTAGAAGCTGTCATCTTATATTGCACCGGCGCCTCCGGAGTCTCTGATTTCAGGGTAGCTACGGTATAAAGTGAGTTAGGTTTCAAGTTGATAGTATAGCCGAAGTTGCCCTCCTGCCGGTAGGTTATCCCGTTCTGGTAGCCCTTTACCGTCTCGACCGATATAGGCTCCCATTGCAGCGTCAGATCTCCCGGGGTAAAGCTGGTGGCTTGTGTAAAACTATCCTCTATCGGCCCGGACGAACTCACTGCCTCGACTGCCACCTCGGCACGGAGCGTTACCAAGATTGACGACGGGTTCAAACCAATTTCCTCACTAATGGTATTGTTAATATCATTGAATACTGCCAGGTCGATGGGAAAATTAATCGTTACCTGACCGGACCCATTCCGGCTCGGCACCACTACAATTTCTTTTTGCCAGCCGCTCTGGCTGCTGATAACGGCGTTGATTCGGACGCTGGTCTTTACATCGGTTACCTCATCCGGGGCTTTAAAGGTGTAACTATAACTTCCGGCAATGTTATCGACAATATTTAAAAAATACACCTTATTTGCGGTACCGGTAGCCGCCGGGCGCTGGCCGTAAGCCTCCTGGGAGAAATTCGAGGCCACCTGATAGTCTAACAAAGTGACCGCTTTCTCCGTTTGTCCTGGTGTTGTAAAGCCCACCACCATCATAACAATCGTGGCGATTAACAGGACTGCCGTCACCACCCCGTAGGTGATAATTTTACGCATAAAAACCTCCCCGGTCTGACTTGAATTCCGTTAAAGCCTCAGGGCATGCCGGGCCCGGGCTTCCCCCCATCTTTTAACCAGCCGTTGCTGCAGCTTCTGCCGCCGCTGCCGCCGGTTGTAATGCGGCAACAGCCGGGCAAATAAACTGACCAGCAGTCCCCCGAAGAGCAGCAGTAACGGCAGTACTATAATTAAAACGAACCCGACCGGCGTGGCGACGTACCGCTGCAGGGCTTCCCCCATATTCGCCGGCGGGGCCGGTGGTTCTCCCAGCTTACTGGCCTCCGGGTTCATCGCCAGGGCGATATTGCCCACCCAGGGGATTTTCACCAGTTTTTCACCCAGGAGGGGCACCCGCCCCACTACATCGTTATAGGGTATCGGGTCATCCTCCACCGAGTTGGCATCACCCTTGGTGGTAATCCAATTACCGTTAATATTAACTACCCGGTGTACCGCCAGCCCGCCTTCATGACGGAAGACAATGACGGTTCCTTTCTCAATCTCCGCTAAACTGGTCTCCTTAACGATAACTACGTCGCCCCGGGAGAGCTGGGGCCACATCGAGCCGGAGATGACCGTCAGCATCGGTGAATCGACACCCATTGCTGCCCGTAACCCCAGCGGGATGCCGTAAATCGCCCCCGCTACGATAATTATGATAAGCGCCCAGGAAAAAACATTCTTCATCTAATCACAAATATTCCGGTCTCTTCAGGGCAATTGTAAAATGAAAATCCGGCCGGTAAATTTATCCCCTACCGTCGCTGTTTCCGGTATAGTTATACTCATCTTGATATCCTGCGTTTCCCCGCCTTCCAGGACAAATGAAGTCCCCGGGTCTATTTTCACGAAGCTCCAGATGCCGCCCCAGCGATAAATCCTGATGTGGTTGTTATTCGCCCCCATGTTCTCCAGGGTTACGGTCTTGGATATGCCGGTACCCTGCGGTATATCACCAAAGTCAATACGGTCGGTGAAAGGCGCAATACCGATTTGACTGCCCTTTTCCGTCACGACTACTTGCGCGGCATAGCTTGTCGTTGCCCGGCCTAAAAACACCCCGGCAATAATGAGTATGAATACTACCACAAAGATAACGATATATCTGGTTTTCATAGTCTCACCTCGCTTGAGACTGAGTATAACAGAGGACACCGAAACGGTCAAGAGTAATGTCATTATACAACGGTTACTTTTGTACCACATTATCTTTCTGGAGCCGTTCGAATACTCCGGATACTCGAAAAAGCTGAAGAATCTGGTAGGGAGGGGTCTAACGTTATTATCCTGCCCCACCCTGAGATGCTTCGCTTCGCTCCAGCATAACAAGGTTAAAACCCTACCCCTTTTGAATGCCGACATTCGCTGTCATGACATTACCTTTATTGTCATTCTGGAACCCCGATGAATAAAGTGAATCGGGGAGAAGAATCTCAGGGTCGGGAGGGGCAGGTTTTATTAAATGCCGTCTTTATAATATAATAACGTCCAAATGAAAGAGTATTATGTCTACATTATGTCAAATAAATCCGGTAATTTGTATGTCGGTGTCACCAATGATCTGGAACAGCGCGTTTATCAGCACAAGAATAAGGCAACCGCAGGCTTTACCAAAAAGTATAACATCAACCGACTTGTATATTTCGAGTCCACTGATGATGTAACAGCGGCAATTACAAGAGAAAAGCAACTCAAAGGGATGCTTAGAAGTAAGAAAATCGAACTGATAAAAACAACGAATCCTCGCATGGACGATTTAAGTGAGGAGTGGTTCACCACCCCACCCTGAGATGCTTCGCTTCGCTCCAGCATGACAAGACGCTGTCATTCTGGAATATTCCGATTATCCGATGTCCCCGAGGGATATGAAGAATCTCCGGGTGGTGAGGAGGTCTGAAAGAAGCATGAGTGTTAATAACCCTGCCCCTCCCTGAGATGCTTCGCTTCGCTCCAGCATGACAAGGTTAAAACCCTACCCCTTTTGAATGCCGACATTCGCTGTCATGACATTACCTTTATTGTCATTCTGGAACCCCGATTTATCGGGGCGAAGAATCTCAGGGTCCGGAGGGGCATAGTATTACGCTCATCCAATTACTCCCATCCCGCGTAACCCTTATCACCCGGATTCCCGCTGTGCTATAATACTTTATTATTGATGAAAAACACTGCTATAACTATGCTTTTTAAGGAGACATTATGATTAATCTTGAGCCGGAACAGCCCGAAAATAAAGACGCCCCGCCCGAGGTTAAAGAAAAAGCGCACAAACTCTGGCACAAGCCTTTTATCATTATATTGGTCGTTTTAGCGGTCTTATTAGCCGGTTCTATTATCTACTATTTTTGGGCATCCTCGACTATTTCCCGGCAAAACAATAAAATAGCCACGATGGAAACACTTATCGACTCCAAAAATTCTGAAATCGAGTCCTTACAGGGAAAAATAAACGCTAACGAATATGTTATCCAGATGTTGAAGGCTGCAACTACCGAAGCCTATTTCATTTCTGCTACAGTGGGACTGTCCGGCAGTATCGCCGGCGGTGATGCCTCCCCGAATGTTATTTCCTTCGGAGAGGTCGCTCCCGGTAGTGAGACCTCCCGGACAATTACGCTGACCGAGCCTTTTAATACGGACACCGTCATTTCCCTCAACGTTTTGGGGTCGGTCAGCAGCTTTATTACTCTGGAACCGGGTGATTCCCTGGAATTGAAAGCGGGGGAAAGCCAGGACGTGACTTTGAAGCTGAACCTGCCGGCAACAGCTCTGCCGGGGACGGAACTTACCGGCAGCCTGTTCCTGGTATACGCGCCCGGCTGTCATATATGAAATAAATAAAAAAGGCCGCGTGCCGGCTTTTTTCTGTCATGCTGAAGGAGCCTTAGCGACGAAGCATCTCAGGGTGGTGGTGGGGCAACAACGACAGCGCCCTTCCCCAGCCAGATTCTTCGCCGTTTTCGAGTATCTGGTGTATTCAAACGTCTCCAGAATGACAATAGCCTAGTTTGTCATGCTGGAGGAGCGACAGCGACGAAGCATCTCAGGGCGGGGTGGAGGAATAGCGACAGACCCCACTCCTCCGGATTCTTCGCCGTTTTCGAGTATCTGGTGTATTCAAACGCCTCCAGAATGACAATGGTCTGTTGTTGTCATGCCGGAGCGGAGCGAAGCATCTCAGGGCGGTGGCTGGGTAGCATCCTTTGTCATGCTGGAGCGAAGCGAAGCATCTCAGGGTGGGGCTGGGTTATTACACCCATTCCTCTTTCAGTCCCGTCCCCCGCCGGATTCTTCGCCGTTTTCGAGTATCTGGTGTATTCAAACGCCTCCAGAATGACAATAGCATCCTTTGTCATGCTGGAGGAGCGACAGCAACGAAGCATCTCAGGGCGGTGGTAGGGTAGCGTCCTTTGTCATGCTGGAGGAGCGATAGCGACGAAGCATCTCAGGGTAGGGCTGGGGTAGCTTCCTTTGTCATGCTGGAGGAGCGACAGCGACGAAGCATCTCAGGGAGGGGTGGAGGAATAGCGACAGACCCCACTCCTCCGGATTCTTCGCCGTTTTCG
>JAFGLR010000132.1 GCA_016927955.1 Dehalococcoidales bacterium | reverse complement strand
TTGCCCCGTTTCTTTACGACTCAACGGCAGCTTCCTTTACCGGCCTGAAAGAGTGACGGTGTATCGGGCAAGGGCCTAGCCGGTGCAGACATTCAAGATGTTCCCGGGTTCCGTAGCCTTTATGGTTGGCCATTCCGTAACCAGGATAAACAGCATCAAGTTCAATCATAAGGCGGTCGCGGGTAACTTTAGCAATTATAGAAGCACAGGCAATTGAGAAACAAAGGGCGTCGCCATCGACAATGCCTTTTTGAGGCAGAGTAACCTCCGGTAACTTGACATAATCGATAAGCAAGTAATCGGGTTGGGGAGATAATTGTTCCACCGCTTGCTTCATTGCCAGCCGGGTTGCCTTCGCGATACCCTGTATGTCGATGGTATATGAGCTAATCGTGCCCACCCCAAATGAAACTGCCATGTCTTGAATTTGGTCGTAAAGACGTTCTCTTTGTGCAGCGGAAAGCAGTTTACTATCCCTGATGTTGTTCAACCAGGGAGCACGTTTTATTCTGGCCGGAACAATAATAGCAGCAGCGACCACCGGACCGGCTAAAGGCCCGCGTCCGACCTCATCAATGCCGGCGATATAAGAATATCCTTTTAATCTTAAAGCTTTTTCTTCAGCCATTGACAGCATTGGTGCCCAACACTTCTTCTATAATGCCACCGCCCAATACTACCTCACCATGGTAAAATACGACGGATTGGCCCGGAGTAATCGCACTTTGCGGCTCTTTAAAAACTACTTCCGCCATACCATGACTCTGAGTTACCGTAGCATTGCTTTCTGGCGCCTTATAACGTATTTTCGCCTTTGCCTCCAGCGGCTCATCTGGAATTTTACCGGAGACCCAGCAAAGCTGTGTTGCCATGAGCTTTGTGCTTAAGAGTCGTTCTTTGCTACCTACGACAACATGATTGTAATATGAATCCAGTTTGGTAACATAAAGCGTTTCGTTACTATTAACTCCCAGGCCATGTCTTTGGCCAATGGTGTACAGGGCAAGCCCGTTGTGTTTACCGACGACTTTACGGTTATTATCGATAATATCACCGGGCTCTGAGGAAATCCGTCCGTTGATAAAAGAACGATAGTCACCATCGGGAATAAAACAGATATCCTGACTGTCCTGCCGTTTTGCCGAGGGTAATTTCATCTCGGCCGCAATTTTCCGCACTTCAGCTTTAGTATAGTTGCCTACCGGGAATAAAATATGCTCCAGTTCTTTTTGTCCGAGATTATAAAGAAAATAGGATTGGTCTTTGGTAGCGTCAATACCTTTTAGCAAACGGTACCCATTTGCAGCTTTATCGATTCGGGCATAATGTCCGGTAGCCAAAAAATCAATATCCATTTTTAATATTTTTTGCAGAAAAATACCAAAGCGCAGGTAGTGATTACAGGCAACACACGGATTCGGTGTGCGGCCTCGGCTGTATTCATCACAAAAGTCTTTTATAACGTTGGCGTTGAAGTCGTTTTTTAAATCCAGAACGTAGTAGGGAATATTTAATTTGGTAGCAACCGCACGGGCACTATCGATAGCATCCAGACCGCAGCAACCGCCGAAACGGTCATTAACATTGTTCATCGGCCATGTTTGGTGAGTGACACCAATAACATCATAACCTTCTTTAAGTAATAATGCCGCCGCTACCGATGAATCTACGCCGCCGCTCATTGCCACTGCTACACGTTTTCTAGCCATATATTTCCAATCTATTCTTCAAAGGATTTTCCTTTTGAATATGACGAGAGACTATTTGTATATTAACTTACTGACCAGTTCCCAGATTTGCCGGCTGATGTCCGTTCTGGATTGGCTGGCATCGATAACCAGCCACCGCTGTGGTTCCTTTTTAGCTAATTCTAAAAACCCGGTCCTTATATTATCATGAAAAACCAGGTTTTCTTGGTGGAAACGGTCGGCTTTCTGTTTACTTTTTCGCTGCAAACCTGCTCCGACAGGCAGGTCCAATAATACCGTCAGGTCGGGCTTCAGTCCCCGTGCGGCCGTTTCATTCATTTGTTTGATTAAATCTATGCTAATTCCTCTACCATAGCCCTGATAAGCCAGGGTTGAATCGGTAAATCTATCGCAGATAACTATTTTACCGTCTTGCAGTGCCGGCTTGATTAATTTATCGATTAGCTGTGAACGTGAAGCATTAAATAAAAGGAGTTCCGTTAGTCCTGATATATCTTCTTTTTTAGCCCACTTAAGCAGCCTGGTTATGCGGTCGCCGACCGGTGTACCGCCCGGCTCGTGGGTCAGGACGACGGGGATCGCCAGTTTATTTAGTGTATTGAATAATATTCGGGTCTGGTAGCTTTTACCGCAGCCTTCCCCGCCTTCGAACGTGATGAATAATGACATATCAGTTCTCTTTAGAGCAAGTATAAATTAAGATGGTGATTTAGGCAAATGTTTATATAAATATATAGACGCTATCCTTTTAGTGGGTATGGAAATGACATGCTTTTTCTGCTGTCATTTGTACCTTTTATCCCGGTAAATTACAACCCGTCTTTTCGGGTCTTTCCCGGTACTTTTAGAAGGCATATCGTGGCGTTCGGCAATTAAATGCTGAAGCCGGCGGATATATGCACTCTGCGGACTTAATTCAATTGCTCCTGCTCCGTCAGTAACCTGGTGCACGGCGTCTTCGGCTTCGTGTAAGGCACCGCCGAAGGATGCTGCCTCTTTTTCACGCGGCATTTCCTCCCCGTTATTTGGGTAAATTGAGCGGAGCAACTGGCGTATTTGCCCGGGAGTATTATTTTTAAGGACGTAAACCGGCAAATTAGCATTCTCGGCATCACGCAGTTTCTGCGGTTTGCGGCGGTAATACTGTTTAGAGGTAATAAATAAATTGGCATCATCGACATCACCGGCGATATTAACATCAAGCCCCATTTCATCGGCCATTTGTTCAATACGGTTGCGGTTTACGCCGAAAAGGAAGAGCCGGTAGGCGCTTTCCCGGTGCTTTTTCATCGCGGTTTCGGCGTTTGGTTTTGGGGCCTGTTTTTCGATGATGACCTCACCATTTTCGTCCTGCCAGCGGATTTCCAGCGGACTGGGTTCGTCTCTTAATAACATGTCAATTGCCTGGGCAACATCAGGATGAATTGCAACGCGGTCTCGCTGAATAATCTCAACGACGATATCGAATGTCGGAGGAGCTTTTCTTTCCAGAACAGATTTCTGTGTGCCCCGGTGCCTGGCTTCTTCGTCACTCAGAGTTACCGATTGTATTCCGCCGATTAAGTCGGAAAGAGTCGGATTCAGCATTAGGTTTTCCAGAGTATTGCCATGAGCAGTGCCGACCAGTTGAACGCCGCGTTCAGCAATTGTTCTGGCTGCCTGGGCTTCCAGTTCGGTTCCGATTTCATCGATGACGATGACTTCGGGCATGTGGTTTTCTACGGCTTCAATCATCACGGCATGTTGCATATTGGGTGTTTTTACCTGCATCCGCCGGGCTCGACCGATAGCCGGATGGGGAATGTCGCCGTCTCCGGCAATTTCGTTGGAAGTATCGACAATAACGACTCGTTTTTTAAAATTGTCTGCCAGGACGCGAGCGACCTCACGCAGCATAGTGGTCTTACCGATACCCGGACGACCCAATAAAAGAACACTCTTACCGGATTCTACCAGGTCTTCGATGATTTTAATCGTACCGAAAACTGCTCTGCCGACCCGGCAGGTTAATCCGACGATACGCCCTTTACGGTTACGGATTGCTGAAATACGGTGTAACGTCCGCTCGATACCAGCCCGGTTATCATCGCCAAACTGGCCGATATGTGAAGTGACGTAATCAATATCCGTCTGGCTGACTTCGACTTCACTGGGAGTTGATTCTCGTCGGGGAAAGCGGGCTTCGGGCGGACGCCCTAAATCAAGGACGACTTCAATAAGGTCAGTGGATTCCTTATCTTCCTGTAGAGGCTGTTTAACGTAAGGTGGTAGTATATTAAAAAAAGCATCTAAATCGTCGGTAATTACCCTATGGTAACGCGGCCTTTCTTCCATCATCAATTAGTTGCTCCGATTATTTACCGTTGTAATCTAAGCTTACCAGCCCCGTTTCGCCAGCAGTTCGTTCTCAGGAATCTGTTTGATATCCAGACCCGGCATAGCCTCACCGAGGTTTTTCGATACTTCAACGATTATTTTAGCATCACGAAAATGAGTGGTCGCTTTCACAATTGCCTTAGCCCGTTTACTCGGATTGTTCGATTTGAATATACCGGAACCGACGAAGACACCGTCCGCACCGAGTTGCATCATTAATGCTGCGTCAGCCGGAGTAGCCACACCGCCGGCGGCAAAATTAACTACGGGAAGTTTGCCGGTGTTATGAACTTCCTGTACCAGTTCAAAGGGGGCTCCCATTTCTTTTGAGAGGGACATTAATTCTTCCTGGGGAGCATTAACAAGCTGGCGGATGCCGTCCTGAACCGCCCGCATGTGTCTGACAGCTTCGACAATGTTGCCCGTGCCGGCTTCGCCCTTAGTTCGCATCATTGCGGCACCCTCCCCGATACGGCGTAATGCTTCGCCTAAATTACGGCAGCCGCAGACAAAGGGTACTTTAAAATCATACTTCCAGATATGATGGGTTTCATCAGCCGGAGTTAATACCTCTGACTCATCGATATAATCGATACCCAGAGCTTCCAGAGCCTGAGCTTCAACAAAATGTCCGATACGGCATTTCGCCATAACCGGAATCGTAACGGCTTTCATAATCGCCAGAATAACAGTCGGGTCAGCCATTCTGGCTACGCCGCCCATTGCTCTAATATCGGCAGGGACTCTTTCCAGTGCCATAACTGAGCATGCCCCCGCATCTTCTGCTATTTTAGCCTGCTCGGCATTTACTACGTCCATTATCACGCCGCCCTTTAACATCTGGGCCAGCCCAGTTTTAACTTTCCATGTTCCGCTTTTCGCCATTGATATGCCTCCTAGGTAAGTCCTGTAAGGTAATTCTACAATTGTTTGATTCGATTATCAACGTTCGTAATATTGAGAATTGAATATAAAAGGTAATTAAACTTACAAAATTACCAGTGCTTATTTCATAGTCAAATAAAATATTGCACAGATAACGGTGATATCGGCGGTAATATGCGAAACCAGAGAAGATAGTAAACCCCGGCTAATCCGGTTGGACTGTCTCCAGAACCAGGCTCCGAAGAAGAGAATTATAAAAACAGCGAATAACCAGATAATCTCCACCTGTCCGGCGATTACCATTACGTGGTAACCGGAGAAGAATATGTCACCAGTAGTTAAAGATTTACTTTTGCTGCCAAGATAACCTCGCCAGTAATACTCCTCGACCCATGGGTTCACCAAAACGAAATAAATTATAAACAAAGGCCATGTTTTTTGCGTAAGCCCTATACTCTGAAGATATATGTTGATATCAGGGGGAATTGAAAGTAACGGCCACAGTAGATATAACAATATTCCACCGCAAGCCCCGACTATAGCGGTAATCATCGGAATTTTATAATTAGTGCTTTGAATTAACTGTTTTAACGGAATACGTTCGCGGGACAGCATGATAATAATTATCAAGCCGATATGATAAGCAAAAATAGAAATCCAGGCATTATGAAGTAGCAATAATCCAAATCCGATAGTAACATACGGAATGATAGGGGCTATTATTTTCTTAAGAAGCTGATGTCCCAATATAATTAAATATCCTGAAAACGTTATTCTAAATACCTATCGGTACGTTTATTTTATTGGTTTTTTCTCCGGCATTCCCGGTCTGCGGGGATATTGTACCGGGGTAGATTTGATTTTGTCGATAATCACTAACTGGCGTTGGTCAGGTAGTTCCTTGAGCGTGACCGGTTTAATTTCCCTCAGCTTACCGCCCAAAATATCAATACCTTTCAAGGACAACGATACTTCTTGGGTAATATCCCCCTTTTTGGAAGCGATGAAGACTCCCCCGATTTTGCAGAAAGGCAGGGTTAATTCAACTGCCGCCGGTAACTCTGCCACCGCGCGTGATAAAACTATATCGAATTGCTCACGGTATTCCGGTTGGTGAGCCACTGTCTCTGCCCGGTCGGTAATTATTTCTTGGACACTTAAGCCCAATACTTGTGTAATATGCTTTAAAAAAATAACTTTCTTGGCGGTAGCTTCCAGCAATACTAGTTTGAAATGAGGATAAGCAATTAATAACGGTAGTCCGGGAAATCCACCCCCTGTGCCTACATCAATTACTCTATCGGTGTCTTTAAGTTGCCCGGCAGCGATAATTGAAAGTGAATCGAGAAAATGTTTGGAAATTACTTCTTCGTATTCCGTTATATGCGTCAGGTTAAAGCGTTTATTCCACTCGATTAACTCTTGAAAAAAAATATGGAATTTATCTAGTTGTTCCTGGTTTAGCGTAATACCCAGCTTTTGGGCACTGTTAAATAACTTTTCCATAGATGTTTTATTGTAACTCATTTTACATTCATATAGCCATAACAAATATAATATTAGTAAGTAAAATATTAATGACCCTGAAATAAATTATGAACAGTAAAAGGGCGGAATAATGCTATACTAATTTATTATTAGGCTTTATCATAGCCAAAACTCAAAGTATGAAAATAAATACTGTCAATAATAAGGCAAATATAGGAGTTAATAATTGCATTTATTTTCGGCATAAGGTAACATAAGAACCATGAAAATTGATGCGCTAGACGAAAAGTTAATTAGCATTCTCAGGGATAATGCCCGACAAAGCAGTGAAAAAGTTGCCAAGCGTCTCAAGGTCAGCCCGACAACTGTCCGCCGCCGGATGAAAAAACTTACTCGTAGCAGGGCTGTAATAATTACCACTATGGTTGACCCGATAAAAATCGGCTTTCTCGTTCAGACAGTTATTGGAGTAGATGTCGAGCTGGGTTCAATCGAATCAGTAACTGAAGTCCTAGTAAAGATGCCCGAGGTAAAATGGCTTTCAACTACTACCGGTCGGTTTGACCTGTTGCTTGGAGCGAGCTTTCACACTACCACTGAGTTGTCCGAATTTATGCAAAAAAAACTGGCCGGTATTAAAGGGCTAAAGGACACGGAAATATTTGTCTGCCTGGAAGCGAAAAAAGGCATCTACCTCCCTACTTAAAAAACGACTTAATTAGTATTAACGATAATCCGCACATTCTCATAATCTAGAATGTGCGGATTATTTTTTACCATAATTGCTTGTGTATACCGATTCATTTGATACGGATAAAATTACTTTCTGTAATACTTTGACGTATCGTTCGTATATAAGTATAAAAGGTGCCCCGGAGATTTGGAAATATACCAGACCGGTTTATAGTAAAAACCTTTAATATTCAGGAGGAATGATCGATGAAAATAAAAGTCTTCATTGTTTTCGCTATAATATTGATGGCAATAACAATATTTTCTTGCAGTGCTAAGACTAGTATACCCGGTACATATCCCAAGACGGAGGGAGACTACAGTATTGAAACCATCGACGGGTATTATCCGGCTCCTATTATAACTTTAACTACCCAGGCTTCTAAATACGAAGATAATTACGCAACAGGTTCGGGGGAAGTCGTATTTGGTTCGCCGGAATTTATCGAACGTATGATTGTCCGTACCGGTAACATGGCGATAGTTGTCGAAGATATTCAGGCGATTATAGCCCGGATTACTCAGATTGCAGGTGAACACCAGGGATACGTTGTATCGTCGCAAAGCTGGAAAGAAGGCCAGATATTACGCGGTACAATCAGTATCAGAATAATTGCCAGTGATTACGATGCGGTAGTCAGTCTGATTAGTGGTCTGGCTGTCGACGTTACCAGTCAGACTACTTCCAGTCAGGATGTTACCGAAGAATATATTGATTTAGCCGCCCAGCTAAGCAACCTGCAGGCAACCGAGCAGCAGTTACTTCTTGTTATGTCTAAAGCCGAGACCGTAGAAGATATTCTGGCGGTACAGCGTGAACTGACCAATACTAGGGATTCGATTGAGCGTACGCAAGCCCGTATGCAGTATCTGGAGCGTACTTCAAGCACATCTTTATTGAATATACAATTGGAGCAGTCTAAATTAAGAGTTGAATTCAATGCTAATAATACAATCGTTAAAGTTGGGAAGACAGTTTATTTCAGACCAGATATAGCCGGCGGTTTTGCTCCTTATACTTATGAATGGGATTTCGGCGATGGTAAGACAAGCAACGAGACGGCTCCGACACACCTATATAACAAGTCCGGTAATTATACAGTTACTTTAAAAGTTACAGATGACCGCCAAAATTCAGAAACAATAGTAAGAAAAGACTATATTACCGTTCAACCCGGTTGGAGTGCCGGTAGTGTTGCCGGTAGTGCCTGGAACGGGTTGGTGACATTCGGGCACGTCCTGGCGAATATTTTTATCTGGCTGGGGTATTTCAGCCCGGTTTGGATTATCGGCCTGGTTATCTGGTATTTAATTTATCGGCGTCGTAAGAAGAAGGCTAGCCATTAAGGTTTAATATTAGGCAAATAAGACATAGCAACGCCGGAAGGTATCTTCCATCCGTTATTACCATTAAGTATTACGGGTATTAAAAATGATTATCCTTCCGGCGTTTGTTTGATAAATACCGGAGCATAACCGGTTAAGGCTGAAAACCGATTCAAATTGTTTAGATATTGTAATATCGATAGCATAGAGCAGTAAAAGAGATTTATAGAGGAAATAAACTGAGTAGCCAAACAGGCATGGTTATATACATTGCTAAAATGTTAACAATAAAATAAAATACCAGGTAAACAACTATTACCCATACGATAATTAATAGTAATAGTTTAAGTATTCTGATACCCTGTACTTTGTGTTTTACCACACGTTCTTTTTTTTGCGGTGTGACGCTTTCTTTTTTGGGTCCGGTAAAATCATATGTCTGCGCTCGTATAAAACGTGCGTCGTATTCCTGTCTTTTAACCGGATTAGAGAGAATCTCGTAAATCTGGTTTAACTCAATCATTCGCCGGTCCTGTGTGTTGACATTGTGGTCCGGATGATAGATTTTCGCTAGATTAATGTAGGATTTTCGGATTTCCTCGACACTTGCGTTACGCGATAATCCGAGTATTTCGTAATAATTTCTTAATTCATCAACCATATATTTATCAATATATTATTTTTTCACTAAATAATATACCATAAATATAAGCTGGGGAAATATGACCTGTGTAAATTCATTACAGTTATTAGTAATCCCGGTCTGCACGATGGGAATGTGTACTTATGAATTCTTCCCAAACTACTTTGCCTCTTGTTATAATTTTCAGTAAACTAATCATAGGATGAGAAATTGTTAAAAAATTCTGTTGTATTGTTTACATTTTTATTGGGAATAATAATATCATCAGCAGCTTGTTTGCCGGTAACATCTGCATCACCTGTAGCAACTGGGCCAATAGTATCCGATATCGAACAACTAACTCAATATATGCTCGACCTGATTAATAAAGACCGTAGGGATAATGGTCTCTCTCCGGTTACACTCGGAAGCAATACTGCGGCTCAAGAACACGCCGAGAATATGCTGGCAAATTATTATATATCTCACTGGGATACGGATGGCTTGAAACCTTATATGCGTTACACGCTGGCTGGTGGTGTTAGCATCGAGGCGGAAAATTCTGCCTACCATGGCTGGTATGATATCGATGAAGATGCGGAGCGGTATGAAATTATCGATCCGGAAGAAATCTTGAAACAGCTTCAGTACAATATGGTGTTTGATGATGCCGATTCGAACTGGGGCCATCGTGATACCATACTGGATAAAATGAGTAAAAAAGTTAATATCGGTATCGCCTATGACAAACACCGTCTGGCTCTAGTTCAACAATTTGAAGGTGATTATATTACGTTTACTCAATTACCTGCGGTTGTCAACGGTAAGCTATTCATTAGCGGCAGTCTTAATTCAGGTAAATTATACAGCGTGCATGTATATTACGATAGTTTACCCGAGTCCCTTAACCAGCAACAATTATTGGATAAACCCAAGTATTACGACCTCGGCGAAGAAATCGGATATATTATTCCGCCCAAATACAAAATGGAAGACATAGATTACGTGAATGCAAGCAAGTGGGAGACTGAAATCAATGGTTCCTTTATCATTGAGGCTAATATCAACTCATTATTTAAATACCCGACGGGCGTCTATAACATATGCCTTATAGCCGCCGTTAACAACGAAATGGTAAGTATATCGAACTACTCATTATTTATACGTTAGATACCCAAGCTCTACACCAATTTATTAAAGATGCTTGTTATAATGCACCCCATTATGTTGTCCTAAAAATAAGTGCCTGCAACAACAGAGAAAGGGTAGGAGCATTTCCAACCGGAAATGGGATACCAAGGTCAAGACAATCGTGGTTATAGCAAGTATCAGTGTTAAACCGGTGAGTAATATCTGTAATGAATACAAGATACCGCAAAGCATGTCCTATTGATGGCGTAATGAATTCGTTAGCAACGTACACCAGGTGTTCAACTACAGTGACCGGGAGAAAGTACTCTTGAGGGAAAACACCCGGCTTAAAAGAATTATCGGGAACCTTACAATATAGCTAAACAAAGCGAAAAAGCCTGGTATTAACAATACCAGGCTTTTAATATATTATAAATCAGGATGTTTTGTTTATGGACTACCAGTCTTCCCACGGCCTGTTATAGCCCAGGTCAATCCGGTCAGGATATGTCCCATCAGCATTACGCTGCCTTTTAGCCATTATTTCCTCAAGTTCAGTGCCTTTGTCGTGTTTGCCGAGCGGTAACTCCCCTTTGAATTCGCTCCACGCTCTTGCGCAGTTGCCGAATATTATTGGGTATAGGGTATCTTTATCGCCCCATTTTTTAAACTTACTGTAGTTAATTTTATCAGCGGCTTTTTTATAAGTGATGCCTTTGTTAAATAATTTACGGGCTTCCTCACGCATTACAAGCAAGAACTCGACAGCCTCGTTAGCTTTTTGCATTATTTCTTCTCTGGTAAGGATGGCGTTTCCGTGGCCTGGTACAAACTGTTCCGCATCGAAGTTTGCCAGTTTCTCCATAACCTCTATCATATGGTACGAGCCTTTTCCAATACTGGGAACTCTATTTTCTTTATCAATCATCACAATGTCGCCGCAGTAAACTATTTTTTCTTTTGGCAAATAGACGACCGTATCGGATATCGTGTGAGCCGCTCCCATATCGATTATCTGTATCTCTCTCTCCCCATCGTATATTGTAAGAGTTCCATCAAAAGTCATGTCCTGCGGTGTCATTTTTGCCCCGTCGAAACTCATTAAGGGTTCGGGCATCATTTTTCGCAGTGCAACCAGATTATACGGATGCAGCCTTAAAGTCTCTTTTCGTGTAGCCGTAGTGCAAATGGCAGCGGCATCCGGAAAGTAATGGTTTGTCCAGACATGGTCGGGGTCAAAATGCGTATTAATCAAAAATCGAATAGGTTTATCAGTGACATTTTTTATCTTATTAATAAAGCTTTCTATCTGATATTTGTTTGTTTGCGAGTCGATCACAGTCGCCCACTTTTTACCCACGATTAAACCTGAATTGCTCTGAAACATACGCGGAGGCTGGAGGAAAGCGTATGCTCCTTTAGCCATTTCTTTCATTGTCGCTGGTGGTGCCTGGTATTTCTTATTAGCTATTTTATTTACTCCTTTACTTGTATAAATGTGTGAAATAACGTGAATTATTATAGGATGAAGAATTAATGTTGTCAAAAGCGAAATAACTTAATTGTTCAAGATTTTCATGTAACCATCCGAATATTGTCGGTAGTCTACGGAACGCATTCTCTCTTCATCCGGGTGGAAAATCAGTAACGAATGGTCTTAAGTACTATGTTTTATCCCCGGTTGGTCTGACTACTAAGAGGGGTATATTTGAATGCCTTATTACATAATCAGCAACACTTCCTAATACTAATCTACCCAGACCGCTCCTTCCATGCGTGGCGATAGCAATTAGTTCGATTCCCTGGTTTACGCAATATTCGATAATAGCCGGTCCGGCCACTCCTAGTGCCATACCATAATTAACTGTAAGTTTAGTCTCTATCTGAAGCCTATCTGCTAAAGATTTGAGATATATTTCGGCTTCACCCTCATCTTCTATGAGACGCTTCTCTCTCCCTTTAGTCTCTATGGGGGCTCCGGTAACTCCAGGTAGTGCCAGGCTAATTGGTATAGGCTCAGAGTAGGCTCTAAAAAGCACTAGTTCGCTTCCGAAATGCTTCGCTTCCTCTATGGCAAAAGGCAAAACCACCTCAGCAAGTTTAGAGCCATCAAGGCAGACTAAAACCTTTTTAAACATCGATAAATATCCCCCTTAAATTAGCATCCAAAAGAACATCACTCACTGATTTACGGACGGTATTCTATTTATTCTTTTCGAGTATTTCGTCTACCCATCTATAGGCTGCAATCATAAAATGAAATCCAGCTGTGGTTAAAGACAAGAGTACTACGTGCCGTATCTCATCTGCAGAAATACCTTCCTCTAACGCTCTACGGGTATGCGACCGTATTGCTCCCTCAGAGTTGGCTCCAATAGCAATCCCAAGTTTAATTAACCTGCGCATCTTTTTATCTAGCGGACCGGCACTGTCACAGTTATCACCTAGACCGGTGTAGGCCTTACTAATTTTGGGGTAGTTCTTGGTAAAATCCACATATACTTTCGGCAGATAATTAGTTACACCCTTTGATACGTTTATTTTAGCCTTTCTAATTTTCCCTTTGCCTGTTGAAGTCATCTTAAGCCCTCCTTATATTAGTGTGAATGTATGCATATTCATTATACTATAGGGGGGAAATAAGAACTAACACAGAATAATTATTATGAAAGTATTTATAGTAACCATGTATTTATCCGGATAATCGACGGCACCTGATTACCAGCAAACGGTTATTTGTATAAGTCGCATAGATATTTCAGAGCTTATGTTGATATTATATGTCCGTATTTTATATCGGAGGTTTTCCGGTTATATAGCCTCTATTATCTTTGGGTTTCGGTATATTTTCCTCGATATTTTGTTCCTTAGGGCGTTGGCTGACAGGTAACAATTCTTTGGCCGTTTTTACACTGGGTGGCTCGATTTCCGTTCGGGAAATGCGTTTTAACTCACCGATATGGTCACGGAACCTCAGGACGAACGTATTATATTCATCGGTAAATCTGTTATACTGTTCGACAAGTTCGTCCGAAATTTTAGAATTCGAAGCGACCTCGTGAAATTGGTCCACGAATTCATGATAATGGCTGACAATCGACCATAATTCAACCAGATAAGTGTGCAGGTAAAGTCGGATATTCCCATTACGGTCATCGTTACGGATGCGAGCGATAAAACTCTCACACCAAGCGTTAAAAATTAACTGCGCTGTATTGCACGCCCGCAACCACTCTCTTACGGCAGTGTCGCTGCTGTTTAAACCGTTAATGATTACAAAAATGGATAAGTGTGAATCGCTGGCAAAACGGCGAATAAAATATTCTCCCTGTCCCTTTAAAAAGACTACCGCTTTATTGAGTTTCCTTTCTTTCAGGCATACAGCGGTTGTTATCGAACCTATTATTAAGATAACAAGCAATGATGGTCCTATTATCTCTACAGGTAACTCATAGAAATAACCGACCACTGCAAGAATCGTAATAAGCACCGGAGACCAGATGAACTTAATAATCATCTAATTATCCTCCTTGAGACAGAAATATAAATTGTATTAGCTTGGTAGTCGTTATGGTAGCAAAAATAAGTTGATGTGTCCAGTAAAAACCGGATATACGATAACGAAACTTGCCCGGATAGAATAAAGACAGGAATCTTTCCCGGAGTGAACCCTAATTTAATTATATAAATTAAGTAAATACATGCGTCTAATTAAGTATGTTTACGAATATTCCTTCGAAATTCCTCCTATTAGAATTGAAATCATAATCTAATATACAAAATAAGTCCTATAGAGCTAAAACGGGGTAAAACATAAATAGAAAAAGGGGGAAGATAATATGACAAGAGCAGAGCACAGTTCCGATAATCAGGATATTATGACTTCGCCTTCGGCAGAAAAGAACAAGCAAGAATGCCCCTCGTGCGGTCAGGATATTATGACGTCGCCTTCGGCAGAGAAGAACAAACAAGAATGCCCCTCGTGCGGTCAGGATATTATGACGTCGCCCTCGGCAGAAAAGAACAAGCAAGAATGCCCCTCGTGCGGTCAGGAT
>JAFGLR010000131.1 GCA_016927955.1 Dehalococcoidales bacterium | reverse complement strand
CTGGAGCCGTTTTTACGCTTAAGAGATACTTCGTATATCGACGGTACGTCCTTTCCGGCCATACGTTGTTTATAGTTGTCAACCACCTTTTCAAGGCTGTCAGGGTGTACAAAATCCACAAAAGGCTTACCGGCAATCTCATCTACACTGCCGCCCCACATCTGAGCCAGGTGTTGATTACAGAATTCGATTCTCATATCCTGGAGAATACAGATGCCGTCGTTGGCCCTTTCTACCAGATTATGGTATTTTGCTTCACTATCTATCAGTGTATCCTCTGCCTGTTTTTGTGCCAGAGCGACACCAATACTCCGGGCAAGGCCTTCATAATACTTAATAAGTTCTTCAGTAAAGCAATTGCGGCGGGTATCGTTAATTTGTAACAACCCGATGATAGTATTACCGGCTTTTAACGGTATCAGAGCCACTGATTCATAGCCTTCTCCATTACAGCGGTTGCGGGTTCTTGCCTGACGGTCTGCCTCGGTTGTCGAAGATAAAAGGTTGGTGGTGCTATTCGTCCAGAAACTGCCTTCCTCGGTGAAAAATGGTTTTGAGGGGTCGAAGCGACCCCGGATAATATTGCCGCACATACATTCCAATATTGCGGCACCCTGACTGTCGCGCAGCAGATTACCCTTATCGTCAATGACACACAACCGGTTTTCTGTCCTGATATGGTCGTCCGGAAACCCGTTGCTCTCATAGTAAGGAAAATCATCGCCCTCATTCAGGCGAATCCCTACGGCTTCATACTGGCCGTCCGTTTTAAACAGCTCCAGCAGGTTGCGAATTAACTCCTTTTTTTTACCTGATTGATTGAGCAGGTATAGCACCTTCAAGGATAGCTCTTGTTGTTTTTCCAGGCGCCTTTGTTCCGTGATATCCTGGTAAATTAACATATACTGGGGGCTACCGTTCCAGATGGTGTCTTTACGGGCAACCGAAAGGAAGCGTGTTGGCCCATCTCTTCGCTTAATATTCACTTCATAGTCTGTGATAGTGAATGTGCCTTTTTGTCTTTGGGCAACTCTTTCCAGATAAGCTAAGTAATCTTCGGGAGTGTAGCGTTCCTGGGGCGGTGCAGCTTCGAATTCTTCTTTACTGCTGTAGCCCCA
Organism: Dehalococcoidales bacterium; assembly: GCA_016927955.1. Lineage (GTDB taxonomy): Bacteria > Chloroflexota > Dehalococcoidia > Dehalococcoidales > JAFGLR01 > JAFGLR01. The sequence continues at coordinate 21,859 of JAFGLR010000131.1, read as the reverse complement.
CATATCAGATAGAGCCTTGTTACAATATAAGCTTCTCCCCTCGGCTGTGATAATACGAATACCGAAGGGTGAGTTATCTATAGAGTTTCTGAAATTTTCTTCTGAGATACGCAGAGCTGTATCGAGTTGCTTCCGGCGTGTAATATCTCTGATGTTGTTAATAATATAGTCCCGGTTGTCCAGTGTGACCATCCGGCCGTGTATTTCAACGGGGAAAGTGGACTTATCCTTCCGAACCATATTTGCTTCGAAAACGGCCTCTTTTTTTCCCTCCAGCATTATATTTATTTGGGAAGATATCTTGCTGAAGAATTCGGCTGTAACTAAATTACGGAGCTTTTTCCCGTTCATTTCTTCGCGGGTATAGCCGAGAGAACTATAGGAAGTCTCATTAAAGTATATGATTCTGCCTTTTTCGTCTAATACGATAATCGAATCTGTAGCGGCGTTTAACATTTCCGCCCGGAAATTTATCTCTGCCTCTGCCTTTTTTCGTTCCGAAATATCCTGAACCGTACCGTGCAATCCGAGGATTTTCCCGTCTACACTATATTTCGGACTGCCAAAAGCGTATACCCACCGATGAGTACCATCCGGACGAACCAGTTCCAGTTCTAGTTCGTAAACTTTACCCGTTTGCAAGGCCTCTTCTACGGCTTTTGAAAGACGGGTAAAACTGTCAGGAGTGTATACTTTCGTATGTTCAGCATACGTCGGAGCCGGCAATACCGGGTCAAGTCCGGCTATCTCATATAGTTCTTTCGACCAGGTTACTGTATCTTGGGCGGCGTCCCAATTCCAAATTCCAATATGTGCCAGGCGATGTGCTTCTTCGAGACGCAATTGGCTCTCTTTTAACTCCTCTTCTGCCTGCTTGCGCTCGGTAATGTCTTCAAGTTCAGCGATGTAAAGGAGAGGTCTGCCTTCAGGACTACGCATGGCATTAACTGTCGCTCTCCCGAATATTACTGTTCCATCCTTTTTGAGATAACGTTTTTCTATATTAAAGACAGATATCTTGTTCGCATCAAGAGCATCCATATTCGCTGCACTTTCCCTGATGTCTGCCGGATGGGTAATATCTTTAAAACTCATTTGTTGTAGCTCAGCTTCCGTATACCCGACTATTTTGCAGAATGCTTCGTTAGCACTGAGAAAAAGTCTATCCGTATTCGAGGTAGCTATGCCGAGTGGGGCATTTACTACAATCGCCCGCAATTTATCCTCAGCCTGTTTACGTTCTGTGATGTCACGGATTATCATGCTGGTTCTCGGGTTGCCTTGAAAATCATAAAACACTTTTGAAGACAAAACACCGGGAAATTTCGTGCCGTCTTTCCTGACGAATGTTAATTCGCCCTCGAATTTACCGGTACGTTCACGTTCTTTAAGAGCTATCGCCACGCGCGGGTCGGTTACATCAATTATTCCGTTTCGGCCGACCTGACATATTTCCTGTTCACTGCGGCCAAACATGAGACAGGCGGCGGGGTTAGCGGATAAAATACTGCCGTCCGGGATTGTTAATAGGATAGCGTCATAACTGTTCTCATATAGTGAACGGTATTTCTCTTCAGATTCGCGTATGGCGGCTTCTGCCTGCTTGCGCGGGGTAACGTCTTCATAGGCGGAGACTATTTCCCCGCTTGGAAGTCTGTAAACAAAATTTTCTCTCCAGCCGCTGATTCTTTGGTCTTGATAAGACGATACCGGGTAGTGTTCCGGTTTACCGGTCTTCCATACTCTCTGGAGAACGGTCAAAAGCCCCATTTCGACCACTCCCGGAAAAACGTCGGTCACGAGCTTTCCAACTAATTCTTCTTTCCTAATCCCCTCTGTTTTTTCGGCAGCTTGATTAAAATCTTTGAAAATAAAATTTTCACCGTCATTTAAGACTTCATATACTGCCACACAGCTACTTATGTTATTAAATAATTCCTTGAATTTGTATTCGCTCTTTTTTAAATTATTATCCGCCTGCTTGCGCTCGGTAATGTCCCGGATTATGGACATAACGGCAGGTCTGCCTTCATATTGGATGGTATTGGAATTTACCTCCACCGGTAGTAATTTATTATCTTTGGTTATAATCTCGGCTTCATTCCTGACAGAAACTGCCTCGCTCGTAATAATTTTCCTGTAAATCTCCATTACTGATTCACGGTATCTAGTGGAGATGAAGTCAATAAATGGTTTGCCGATATTTTCCGAGGCAGTATAACCGGCCATTTTACCCATATTGGCATTAGTAAATTTTATTATGCCATCTTGCAGTATGATAATGCCGTCATTACTACTTTCGACCACTGCGGCATATTTTTCATTGACCTGCTTGATTTCATTTTGCTGCCTGATTTTCTGAATACCCAGCGAAATATCCCCGGCCAGTTCTTTTAATAGTTCGATTTCATCGTCACGGAAAGTAGCTTTTTTATCGGAATATACTACCAGCACCCCGATTGTTTTATTCCGGATTTTCAGGGGCAGCGCCGCCACGCTTGCGAAGCCGAACTTTAGGGCTATATCCCGCCAGAGCTGGAAACTCTCATCTGCAACCACATCTTGAATTATAGCTGGTTTGCCGGTTTTTATCGCCATCCCGGATGGACTACGTCCGTATTCGGAGTCATCCCAGGTAACCTTTAGAGAATTCAGATAGTCCCGGGCAAAGCCCGCTTGAGCCACCGGCTGTATATCATAACTGCCCTCTTTAATGAAGCCGATACGAGCCAGTTTGTAGTTTTGCCCGTCGATAAGGGTTTCGCAAATTTTTTGCAAAAGCTCATTTTCATCATCGAGCGTTACAATAAGCTGGTTTACTTTACGGATGGTAAGCAGGACTCGATTCAGGTGCTGAACCCAGACCTCCGCACTTTTCAGGTCGGTAATGTCCGCGGCATATATATTGACATAATCGTTATCTTTTATCGGTATGACGTTCAGTAAATAGACGTTATCTTTTTCAGTAACCTCGGCGGTTTTACCGGTGCCGAATTTTAATACTTCCGAAACCAGCCGTCCCCATTTCTCAGGTACCGGTTTGCCCACTTCAGTCTGCCAGTCAAGTAACAGCGGCAGACTGGCGTGGTTATAGTTAAGAATAATTCCATCAGAGCTGACCCGCAATATTGGAGCAGGGCTTTCCGAAGCAAATTTTGAATGGGATATTATTTGCTCTTCAGCCCGTTTGCGTTCTTTCCGGACTTCAGCCTCACGCAGCTCCCGCCGCACGGCCGGAGCCAGACGTGTTAAATTGGTTTTCATAACATAATCATCAGCACCGGCCAGCATCAATTCAACGGCGGTTTCCTCGCCGATTTTACCGGAAATAGCGATAAAGGGAATATCCAGACCGGTTTGCTTTAATAAGGCAAGAGCGTCAGACCCGCTGAAGTTAGGCATGCGGTAATCGGAGAGTACAATATCCCAGGTCTGCTTATTAAGTGCCGCCGACATTTCCTTAGAGTTATCCACCCGCTGAAATTTTACGGCATAGCCGCCCTTTTCCAATTCCCGCACTACTAATAATGCGTCGTCTTCCGAATCCTCAACTATCAATACCCGTAATGGTGTATTCATTTTTAAGCCCCTCTAACCCCTGTAAGTGAAGGTTTATAATTTTATCGGTGGCGGCTCATTGGTGAGCAGCCAGTAAAGTCCAAGAAGACGTATAGCTTCACTAAACTGGTCAAAGTCCACCGGTTTACGCACGTAGCTGTTAGCACCTAATTTGTAGCCGGTAATAACATCATTTTCTTCGTTCGATGAGGTCAGGATAACCACGGGAATTAACTCGGTCAACTTATTACCGCGAATACGCCGCAAGATTTCCAGCCCATCGATTTTAGGCATATTGAGGTCGAGCAGTACTACTGCCGGTAGCACGTTCTTGTCGCGTCCGCTATAAGCGCCGGTAGCGAAAAGATAGTCCAGTGCTTCTATGCCATCCTGAGCTACGACTACTTCGTTGGAAATGTTGTGCTGTTTAAAGGAGCGTAAGGTCAGGTCGACATCATCCGGGTTATCTTCTACCAGTAAAATAACTTTCCTTTCCATGTTTAATACCCCCAATATCATTTAGATACAATATTGTGGCCTAGTCAAGCGTGAAGTAAAAAACGGTGCCTTTTTCGATTTCGCTATCGCCCCATATCTTGCCGCTGTGGCGGTGTATTATACGCTGTACGATAGCCAGGCCGATGCCGGTACCGGGGAACTCCGCTGCTGTATGTAAGCGCTGGAAGGGAGCAAATAACTTATCAGCATATTTCATATCGAAGCCGGCTCCGTCATCGCGGACAAAGTAGATTGTTTGGCCGTCTTTTTGAGTCGTTCCGAACTCAATGTGGGCAGTGGTTTTTTTACCGGTAAATTTCCAGGCGTTATCCAGCAGGTTGGTTAATATAATACGCAGTAAATGAGCGTCGCCGTTAGCCGTGATACCGCTTGCTATAACAGAAATTACATCGCGCTCCGGCTGGGCTTTGTGTAAATTATCGGTAACGTCAGCGGCTAGAGTACTCAAGTCAACTTTTTCATGTGCCATTTCATGGCGGCCTATGCGGGAAAGGTTTAATAAGTCATCGATAAGTTGTCCCATATGCTGGGCGGCGGTGCGGACTCGCTGGAGATAATCTTTACCGGGTGCATCGAGCTTATCGTTATAGTCTTCCAGTAATGCCTGGCTGAAACCATCGATGCTGCGCAAGGGGGCTCTCAGGTCATGAGAAACGGAATAGGCAAAGGACTCCAGTTCTTTATTGGACTGCTCCAGCTGAACAGCGCGGTTATGCAATTGCCTTTCTTTTTCGGCCAGGGTATCCGCCATTAGGTTGAATTCATTACCCAGTTCGCCGATTTCGTTATTCTGGGTTAACCGTACGCGGTAACCCGATTCTCCGGCAGCCAGTTTACGGGCAGCATCACGCAGGCGCCGTAACGGCATGGTAATTCGAAGCATAAACAAGCCGCCTAGAAGTCCTATTATAAAAACGGAAATTAAGGTTATAATTACGGATTTCTGAACCAGATCGTTAACCGGGGCAAGTGCGGTGATGCTGGGCGTGAGAACCATAATACCCCAGGGTAAATCCGGTACCGGGGTAAAACCAATCAGGTCCATCTCGCCGCTGCTGCTGCGGGTCTCGATAACACCGCGTTCACCGGCCAGCAGGCGGGTAACAGCTTCATTTTTACCGGAGACGGGAGTTAATATGCGTGTCGGGTCGATGTGAGCAAGAATAATCCCACTATTGCGAAATTCTACCATTGACGCGCGTGTTCCCGCCCCATAGTGTACGTTAACGATGGCATCGGATAGTGCCTTCAGGGAAATACCAGCCGCTACCACACCGCAGAACTGACCCTGGTCGTCTAGTATCGGGACAGCATAAGGAATAATAGGTGAACCGGTAGTGTTTGACATAACTGGCGAGCCTAGATAAGGTCGCTGTGTTGTCTTGACTTGCACATACCAATCGCGGTCGGCAAAAGATTGTCCCAGAGTAGTCGCTTCAGCCATACTGTGTACCTTTGAAATGCCTTGAGAATTATAAAGTGCCACGGCGTCTAAGGCCGTTTGTATTTCGACAAACTGATATAGTACCGGTTGCATTTGCTCGAAGGAGTTGTTCAATACCGCCTGCCGGACATCCGGCCTCTTAGCGAATACTTCTATGTGGGCTTGTACTGTTTTGATATAGGAAGCGGCAAAATCGGCCGCCAGGTCGGCATGTACCAGATTATTTTGTAGGACATTTTGCTTTAGACTATTAGTACCGGTGTTAGTGAGTACAACGCCTAAGATTCCCCCAATCACCATAGTTAAGATTACAACCAGTATGACCAGTTGTGTTACCAGTCCTATCCTGTATCTCTTACGGGGTATATTTGGTATCGCCATTTTCCCCCAAGTTAAAACAACCGAATAGAGTTAATATTTATATCTGGCAACAAGATGTGTTACTTTATTTTTTACCCTTTTCCTGTTCGGTTATCCAGCTATCGATGACATCTTTACGGAAACGCCACTGGTTGCCTATCTTACTGGCCGGTATCTGACCTAATCTTACCATACGGTATACTGTGGAAGTGTGCAACCGCAGGTATTTGGCGAGTTCCTCAATTGTCATAATACGGTATCTTTTATCATTGGCCGAATGCAGTGTCATTATATTACTCCTTATATATATTAGTGAGGTCTTAATCAATAGTATTCAATGAAGATTAATTATATTTATAAAAGACCAATAATGTCAAGGCCTATTATCAGTTACTTAAGTTTGACTTGACAAACGGCCAAAATAGTGTAAAATTAATATTGCTTTAATAAATTGAATAGTCGGTTACCGAGAAAGGCAAACTCCGGGAAATCGGAGGACGCAAAGCTACGGGTCTAAATTCCAAGCTAAAGTGGGACATGACCGCCGGGCCACCGAAGAGCGACAGCTTGAGCTGAATCAGTGTGAGCCTTTCTCATTTATGGGGAAGGCTCTTTTATTTTAGGGGTGCACAATGGAAGATAAAGATGCGGGAAAGAAAGGTTTTTTACACCTCAGGAATCCTCTTAAGCGTGAACGGCCTGCCAGTAATGAGTCCGTTCCGTCCGGATATACGTGGGACGATAGTCTAAAGACGGAAAACAAAAGTACTACTCCTAAAACAGACTCAGCTTCCCAGGTTATTACTCTGGAGCCTATCTCCGATAAAAACTACGGTGATTCTGATTTCGAAATCGAGGTGTCTTCCAGTTCCGGGTTACGTGTTAAACTTACAGCCTCAGGGGTCTGTTCTGTTACCGGCACCACCGTTCACATTAATGGGGCCGGAGTATGTACTATTGCCGCTCATCAGGATGGCGATGATGATTTTAATCAGGCTGAAGATGTCCAGCAGACCTTTACGGTTCACCCTGCGGAGCTAACGGTAACGGCCGATAATAAGCGAACCGAGTATGGAAAACCGTTGCCTTCATTTACGGCCACTGTTTCGGGACTGGTTAATGGCTTTGAGAATCTGGGCACATTCACCTTTACATCCACGGCTGTTCCGGGCGGTTCCCCGGGTACTTACGCTATTACTCCTTCCGGTTTGACCTCGCCTAACTATACCTATAATTACGTTCCGGGCGAATTAATTATTACACCGGCAAAAATAAATGTTACCGTTAAGAATGCCGGTAAAATCTATGGCGAAGCTCTGCCGGCTTTCGAAGCTGCCATTAACGGATTAATAAACAAGGATACTCCGGAATCACTCGGTGAGCTCGTATTCGAGACAGACGCTACTCCGGCCAGTCCGGTAGGTGTTTACTGTATTAAAGCCAGCGGCCTGAATTCCCCGAATTATATAGTTAATTATACCGAGGGCACTTTATCCGTTACTCCGGCGGAATTAACGGTGAAGGCTAACGATAAGAATATTGTTTACGGTGAGGAATTCCCGGTTTTCGACGGTGAAGTAACCGGGTTGATTGAAAGCGATGCGGTCGAGTCGTTAGGTTTATTAATTTACAACGCCGCTGCGATGCCGGGTAGTCCGGTCGGGGAATATGCCATAATACCGTCCGGGCTCGAATCCCCGAATTATTCCTGTAATTATATTAACGGAACCCTGTCGATTTCTCCGGCACCTTTAACGGTAACGGTCGAGGATGTCATTATTGAATACGGTGAGGCTCTGCCGGTTTTTGATGTGGCTATTTCCGGGTTAGTTAACGGAGATACGCGTGAATCGTTAGGAATATTATCTTATGATACTGTTGCAGAAAAAGGTAGTCCCGCAGATATATACGAGATAATCCCCAGTGGTTTTAATTCGCTTAATTACATCTACAACTATGTGAGTGGTACTCTGACAATCAATCCCGCACCGCTAACGGTTATTGCTGAGGATAAAATTAAAGTATATGGGGCTCCTTTACCGGTATTCACAGCCTCCATAACCGGGTTGGTGAATGGAGACACCGTAGAATCGTTGGGAGAAATATCTTTTACGTGTGATGCCGGTCCTTCCAGTCCGGTAGGTTCGTATGCCATAACTCCGGGCGGATTAACCTCACCGAACTATGTTTACGAATGGGGTAACGGCACCCTGAGAATTACTCCGGCTCCGTTACTGGTCAAAGCAGATGATAAAAAGATGGCCTGCAACAGCAGCTTACCGACATTTACTGCGACCGTATCCGGCCTGGTCAACGGTGATACGCTGGAATCAACCGGTACTTTAATATTCAGTACTACAGCGACTCAGTATAGTGCTGAGGGTACTTATACGATAGCCCCGAGCAGCCTCAATTCACCAAACTATACGTATAACTATATAAGCGGTCTCTTAACTATTACCGGTAGCGCCCCGCAGGAGACCGGGTTGGTAGTTAGAAAAGAAGTTGCTTCGAACCAAAAGATTGATACACCACGGCTCGGGGAAGTACTCGTAGATAAAGGTCTGATTACACCTAAAGACCTGGTCTCCGCACTTAGTAAACAGCTTGGTGTTCCGGAAGTCGATTTAAATGCAACTAAAATCGAACCCGAGAGTGTGAGATTAGTTCCTGAATCTCTTGCCCGTAAATATGGGGTTATGCCTTTCTCAGTTAATAAAGGCTACCTGAAGGTAGCTATGTCAGACCCGACTGATATTATGGCTATCGAGGCTTTATCGGCTCATACTAAGATGAGAATCCGGCCGATGATTGCCCTGGCGGAAGATATTCAGAAAGCTCTCGATCGTAATTATAAGTCCATCGGTGAGCTGGAAAAGCAGTTTCACGAAGAAAAAACAGCTAAGGAAATCAGGTCTAAGATTCTCGATGAGTCGATTGCAGAGGCCCCGGCCGTACGTTCTCTGGAAATCATTTTGGAGGAGGCGGTTAAAAACCGGGCTTCTGATATTCATATCGAGCCGGAATCCACTAATGTCCGCATCCGGTACCGTATCGACGGAGTAATGCATGAAGTAGCTTTCTTACCTTTGAGTGCTCATGGTCCGCTTATTTCGCGTTTAAAGGTACTTGCTAATATGAATATCGCCGACCATCGCCCTCAGGACGGACAGTTTAACTTTAAGGCGTTTGATAAGGATGTCGATATGCGTGTCGCCGTCATTGCTACCGCTTACGGCGAGATGGGAACCCTGCGGTTACTGGACAAATCTTTTGCGGTCAGGACTCTCACGGAAGTTGGGTTTTTCCCGGAAAATCTTAAGCGGTATCAGAAAATGCTGAAATCTCCATACGGAATGATTTTACTCAGCGGGCCTACCGGTTCCGGTAAGACAACAACCCTTTACGCTTCTATTAATAGTCTGAACAAGGAAGAGATGAAGATTGTTACGATTGAAGACCCGGTGGAATACCATTTTAACGGCGTTAATCAGATTCAGGTTAATCCCCGTGCCGGTATAACTTTCGGCAACGGCCTGCGGGCAATTATGCGGCATGACCCTGATGTAGCCCTGGTCGGTGAAATTCGTGATACGGATACTGCAGCAATAGCCGTTCAGGCAGCGATGACCGGTCACCTTGTACTGGCTTCCGTACATGCTAATGATAGTGTCGGGGTTTTATTCCGTTTGGCTGACCTCGATGTTGAGCCATTCTTATTGGCTTCAGCCCTGGTTGGTGTGGTTGCTCAGCGTATGGTGAGGAAAATTTGTCCCAATTGTCAGACTGAGATGCCTGCTTCATTGGAATGTCAGGAAGCCTATTATGACGAAATAAAAGAGCATCGTGAATCCTTTGCTTACGGTAAAGGCTGCGACCTCTGTGCTAATACCGGTTATCTGGGACGTACCGCTGTAATGGAAATATTAACAGTCAGTGATGAAATCAAACGTATGTTACTCACCGGTGCCAGTACCGTTGAATTGAGAAAGAAAGCTATCGAAGAGGGTATGGTACCTATGAGGCATGATGGAATGCTTAAAGTTAAGGCCGGGATTACTACTCCCGATGAAATATTGCGTAATGTATTCTCGTTATAGGAGAGTCCAATGGATTATTCTTATGTGGCGTACACTGAGGAAAATAAAATAATAAATGGGGCTATCGGTGCTTCAACGGAAAAGGCCGCCAGTGATTACCTTGTTAAACAGGGTTACCGTGTATTAAGTCTGAAAGAGAAAAAACCCCTCTCGTTAAGCTTGGGTAATTTTTTCTCGATGGGAAAGAAAGTTAAACAGGATGACATAGTTTTATTTGCCCGTGAAATGGCTACGTTGATTGATTCCGGAGTTAGCGTTGTGACGGCTTTGGAATTACTGCAGGGGCAGGCGACTAATGAAAAGATGGGAAGTGTCCTGAACACTGTCATTTCCGATATCCGTTCCGGCCAGCGCCTTTCCGATGCGATGAGTAAACACAATGATGTATTTTCTCCTCTGTTTTGCCGTTCCTTGAGTGTCGGTGAGCAGTCGGCGGAACTCAGTATCGTATTAAATCAGATTGCCGAATATATGGAAAAGGATTCGGTAGCCAAAAAGGGTATTAAGGGTGCTATGGCTTACCCCTTAGTTATTTCGGTAGTTGCAATTGCTGTAATTACTGTTCTTGTGTATGGTGTTTTTCCTACCTTCCTGGGGTTATACAGTGTTTTAGGAGCGGAAGTCCCGTTATTACCGCGGATTCTGCTGGGTATCGTGGATGTTGCCAAAGTAATTATGCCGTATCTTTTAGGAGCTCTGGTTGTTGGTATTATCGGAATAATGGTTTATATCCGGAAACCGTCAGGAAGATACATGTGGGATAAGCTGTCCCTCCGTTTTCCTTTACTCGGAAGGATAATGTTACTGCGTGAGTTATCCAGTTGCTGCCGTACGATGTCATTGCTGTTCCGCTGCGGCTTGCCTCTGGCGGAGATTATGGATGTGGTTATCGATGCCGGCGGTAATACTGTCATAAAGGGATCTCTGGCCGATATAAAGAAAGCTGTTTTCAAGGGCGAGGGGCTTTCTAAACCGATGTCGCGTAATCCTTATTTTTTGCCGATGATGGTGGAAATGGTAAAAGTCGGCGAAGAAACCGGTGAACTGGATAAGACCCTGATGACGGTAGCCAATAATTATGATACTGATGCGGATGGGCGTACCAAGGCTATGATTGGGATAATCCAGCCCGCTATGACTTTAATTATTGGTGGCGTGGTATTCTTTATTGTTGTCTCTATGTTTTCCATCATGTATTCGATATACGGACAGGTGCAGTTTTAATGCGATTGTATAAATACGGGTATAAAAAACCGGGAATTAAGATGAAAAGTAGTAGGGGTTTTTCATTAATCGAAACGTTGATAGCGATAGCTATCATTGCGGTCATCAGCGTGGCTGTATTGATCGGCTTGTCCACGGCTGCCTCGGCAAACATAATCAGCGATGAAAAAACGACTGCCGGAAGCATTGCCCGCAGTCAGATTGAATATATTCAAAAACAACCTTATCAAACCAGTAATCCGCCCAGTTATTATTCGATAGTTGGGATGGTTGCCGGGATTACAATCAGCAATGCCGGTACCGGATATATCGTTGGTGATGCCATTACTGTGGCTGGTGGTACAGGTACCGGGTTTACCGGTTCCGTGGCATCAATCGGTACCGGTGGGACTGTTACAGGTATAACGATTACCGTCGCCGGCACCGGCTATGCAGACGATGATGCGGTTTCGGTAACCAGCGGCATCGGGAGTGGCTTTACCGGTGTAGTGGCAGTTTACAATATTCCGGATGGATACAGTATTGTAGAACCGATGGTTGTCCGTTTGGACCCGGAGAATGACGGTACAGGGAATGACGACGGCTTACAGCAAATAATTGTTACGGTAATGCACGGGACTAAAACAGTGTTGACGCTGGAAGATTATAAGGTGAGTGAATGAAACACTATATTTCCTCGCTAAAAACAAAATGTGAGGGTTTTACCCTCATTGAAATACTGATAGTTTTACTTATCACCGGTGTATTAACTTCAGGAGTCGTAACGACTATTTACCAGATATTTTCCCAAAACGAACGTTCCACCAGGAATATGGTGGTAGTGCAAAACGTCGAGAGCGCCGGTCATTGGGTAAACCGTGATGCTTTAATGGCTCAGACGGTAAGTGCCGGCGGATTTCCCTTAACTTTAAGTTGGCAGGACTGGGATGGGAATGACCACCAGATCGTTTACAGCTTGGTCGAAGATGCTATGGTACGGACCGAAATGATAAACACCGTAAATGTAAATCAAACTACGGTAGCCTGTAACGTTAATACTGATTCTAATTTGACCGATTGCAGCTTCGCCGACGGGATTTTGCATTTTAAAGTTACCGCAACTATTGACTCGCATAGTGAGACCAGGGTTTATGAAATTAAGCTGAGACCGGAGATTCCTCTTCAGTAATATTTTGGGGTTGTGAAAAATGCGGATTCTACAATTATGTAAGCAAATAGGTAAACAGCAGAGCGGACAAATCCTGGTGATTTCCATGATTGTTGTAATGTTGTGCAGCCTGGTAATTATACCCCTGCTCAATTTTATGGGAACGGGATTGAAAACAGTGAGCGTTTACCAGGAAAATAATGAACTACTTTATGCGGCTGATGCGGGAATACAAAAAGGTATCTGGCAAATAAAATATGGTGATATACCCAAGGTTTATGACTTTACGCAGACATATCCGGCAGAAACCGTGAATGGTAATAACGTGGTGGTTACGATTGACTATGTCTGGGTACTTTCCGGTATCGCGGACCCGGTTTTCGGTCCGCATAATGATTGGATAGACGTGCAGACTGAGGGTAATCCGGATATTACCGGAGTATATACGATTAATCTGTCATATAGCGACATATCAGGTAATCCTGGTAATAAAAAAGTGGATAAAATGGGCGTCTGGCTGCCGGCGGGTTTTGATTATGTCGCCGGCTCCGCCAGCGACCCGGCCTTTCCCGATAATATCAAAAAGACCGAACCGAGCGTGACACGTATTCACGGGGGGACCAGTATTAAGTGGACTAATGTTAATTATAGCTTTAAAAATAGCGGCGATGTAGCATATCAAAAATTTAGATTTACCCCGGTGGGGGAGCTTCCCAAGGGTGATATTGCCTGGGTACAGTCGCTTTCCAGTGATATCGGCCTGTCCTGGGATAAGATGATATGGAATTATACTATCACTTCCGTTGCTACGGATAATAACGGTAAAACAACCACTGTGGTTGCCCATGTGAGCACCGATACCGGAGCTACAGCGAATATTGCTGTCATTACTTATAGTATTCAGTAGTTTATTAAACTATCTGTTTATTCATCTATTTATATACGGGTTTAAATACGATATTATTTTTACTATACCTATCAAAATGAATTTTGACGGGTATAACTTTCTTGATTTGTTTAACAATCATATTGCGTTACTCTTAAGTTCAACTAACCTCAAGATAATAACCCCCGGTATTATCTCAGGATGTCCCCCCACTATTTACTGCTGCTTTACTGAATATTAACCAAAATATTACCTTAATAGCCCAAAATAGCTATTACTATACTATCATGACATTCGGAACCCTTTGGTGATTGTATCTGGATGAGGAATATCCTTGAATATATTAGGCAGGGGGAAATATAGACCGACAAACAAGAAATTTTATTTCACCGTACTCATATGAAAAGTGAAAAAGGCTTCTCTTTAATTGAGGTACTCATAGCCATGCTTCTGCTAGGCATAGTTGGGGCAGCGTTTTTAGTTGCCTTAATCGGCTCCTCGAATGCGATGATTACCGCTGATAAACTGGCGACAGCGAAGAATGTGGCTGAGACTCAGATGGAGTATGTTAAACAACAGCAGTATTCGAGCTCCTATACCCCGGCACCTATTCCGGAAGAATATAGCGGATATTCTGCGGTGATTACGACGCTGGCAATGAGGGATAACAATATCGAGAAAATATCCGTTCTGGTGAAGTTCCGTGATGTCGATGTGCTGACACTTGAAGATTATAAGGTAAAAAGATGAAGAATCTCAGGTGTTTACGTTCACTTAAAAAATCCGAGTGTGGTTTTACGCTTATTGAAATTGTTGTAGCCTTGGCCGTTGTCGGTGTCTTATCTACAGCTATAGTGATGATTATATCTCAAATATATACGACGAACATGAGAGACAGTGCCCGTATGACCGCCGTGCAAAATGCCCAGAGTGCCCTTCACTGGCTCAGCCGTGATGTTCAGATGGCCCAGACCGTACAAACCGGCGGTACATCCGGTTTTCCGCTGCAATTGAACTGGGTCGAATGGGAAACTAACGATGCTTATAGCGTTACTTATACACTGGTTGACGGAGAGTTCCGGCGCGGCACCTCAATTAACGGGGAAGAAGCTGATGAAATAATGGTTGCCGACTATATCAATGCCGATGAGGATAAGACCTTCTGCTCTTTCTCCGGACGTGTTTTAAACCTTTCGCTGACCGCTTCGGTTCCGTACGGCTTTCATACGGCAAGCGAGACCAGAATAGTAGAAATCTTGGCCCGGCCCGGTTCATAAGCGGGAGGTTGGAAAATGAATATATTTGATAAAAATAAGCGTTTATTTAGAAAGGTGAAGCGGGAAGCCGGTTTTATTCTTATACCGGCTTTAATAATGACGCTAATCGGCAGCATTATTATCAGTGCCCTTTGTGCTTATATGATAACCGGGCTAAAAGCCGATACCCTTTACAAAAGCAAGGCGGATGCGTTATATGCGGCTGATGCCGGCGTGGAAGATGCTTTCTGGCAGATAAAATACGATAATATCAAAACCTTCACCGACCCGGTAGCTTATTCCCCTTACGATTACAATACTACCTGGGTTTATACTCTAAGCGAGCAGGTTAACCGGGAAGATGTTACGGTAGGCATTAAAAATATCTGGATTCCTCAGAATATACCAGTTCCTACCAACCCGGCCTTTGCGGCGAATTTGATTACTATCGGCAAGTTAATCATAACCGGAAGTGTTATCGGTGCTCTAACCTACCAGATAAAGATTACCTACTACCCTGATGACACGGATAATCCTCTGCAAATAGATACTTTAGGAGTATGGCTGCCGCCCGGTTATACTTATGTTGAAGAATCTAGTAATCTGGAAGCTGATGATACTGCTCCCTATTATCCGTCTTCCGTCGATATTGTCCCGCATAACGGCGGCCAGGCTATTCTCTGGAACTTTACCGCCGGGTCTCTTTTTACCGGTGATGAAGGTCCGCCGGCCGTTGCTCCGTTTCCCGGCGTGGATACGTCCACATTACCGCTTACCGCAACAATTACCTTCGATTTTACCTCACAATATCCGGGTAGTGTGCCTAATGCCATTTCCTGGATTACCACCTCCGGAGTAAGCGATATTCCTTATGCCTGGGATGCGGATACCCAGATATTCCATATCAACTCTACGGCTAACACTACTCAGGCTGAAGCTTACATCGCCCGTAACGAATTACGGCAGCTGCAATCATCCATTGCCGGTGATTACTATGCCACCGGGAACTCTCTGTTATCCGCATACGGTACAAACCGCTATCGTAGCATCTGGCATGACCCTTCGAGTGCTACCGTTACCTCGGCTAATATTCCTGCCGATGCCGATGTA
The DNA here is from genome assembly GCA_016927955.1 of Dehalococcoidales bacterium. GTDB lineage: Bacteria > Chloroflexota > Dehalococcoidia > Dehalococcoidales > JAFGLR01 > JAFGLR01. The sequence goes on along the minus strand of JAFGLR010000131.1, from coordinate 6,255 downwards.
GCGGCGGCCTATCTATATTGGACGGGCTGGAAAGCGGATACATCTGCCACTACCATATTTAACGATGCAGCCTATACACTGAATAACTGGGATGCCGGAAGTGCGTGGGATTTAAACTATGGCAGATTCCGTGGTTATACGTATGGTAAAACCAATCCCGATGTAAAGCTTACTTTAAAAACCAGCCTGGACTTAAGCTCTTACGCTTCAAGCCTCGTGAATATTTCTTTCAGCCAATCTAAATACGGTACTATTACTGCCTCGGATGGTCTTGACTTTGCCATTTCTAATGACAGCGGTCTGACCTGGAGCAGCCGTATCCAGGCCTTCCGCGGACCTAACAGTCCTTCCGGTAACTTCAACTATACACTCCCGTCCCAGTTTGTTCAGAGTGATTTCAAAATTAGATTTTATGTGGTAGGTTTTAGTGCCCCTAATCAATATTGTTATTTGGATGATATTAAAATATCCGCCATGATGGCGGATACATCGGTAGTTTTTAAAATCGATGACGGCACGGGGGCGAAACAGGTCTATTTGGATGGTGATGATAATCCCCAACAGGGAACTCAGCAACTTACCGCCAGCCGCAGCCAGGTAGTCCAAAACTTTGCCGGTGGTACTACGCCGCACGGTTTTTCTTATGCTTCATTCCGGGATGTAACGAAGCTGGTAAGGGAATACAGTCTGGCCCCGGTCGAACCGGCGACTAATTATACCGGTTACGCAACCTACTGGGTGGGCAGTATTTCCGCCGATACCTCAACTCATGACGAATGGGCTTATGCCAGTTGGTCGCTGGTTATAATCTATACTAGCCCGGCAACACAGGGGCATCGGCTTTATCTTTATGATAGATTTACATATTCCAATCAAGATACGACTAACGGTATCAATGTGGATTTTGACCGTGATGGCCAGCCCGGCGGCACTATCTCCGGGTTTATCGTACCGCATCCGGTTGCCGGAGAAATAAATGCCGGAAAACTAACGGTTTTCGCTGGCGAAGGTGATGTCTGGTACGGTGACGACTATGTTGCTGTCAACGGAACCAAGCTCTGGGACGGTACTAACACAACCGGTAATTCCGAAAGTAACCCAAACAACTGCTTCAATAGCTCGTCTATGGGGTTAGGTACTTATGAAGGGATAGACATTGATACACTGGGTATCGACCCGGCTAGCGGTGAATATATTACCTGGTCCAGTGGTATCCTTCAGGAAGGTGATACTTCAGCCCAGGTAGACCTTGTAACCCATACCGATGTCTGGAACATGGTCTATATGATTCTTTCTTTCCGCAGCGAGACCTCAACCGGCGGTTCGTTAACTTACCTCATTAAAGACTAGGAGGCTTTCTCCCCGCATCTGTAATTCGGGCAGAATCATTTTTCGGTTCTGCCTGAATTACTGTTTAAATTAAGTGTCTTTTTTCAGCTAATTACGTAGGTTTACGGATATTCTATTACAATTTTTCCCTTACAATGGTATTATGGGTAAAAAAATACCTACAGGAAAAAAGTTAGATTAGCAATATATTATCAATAGGGGTGGGAAATTCTCGTTGGCAAGAGGAGGTGAACCGGATGGAAAAGACAAAAGTACTCGATGTGTGTCCGGTCTCGGTGAATACAGGTAAGGTAACGCTAGAAGGCGATTTATGCGTGCCGTTCAATGCGTACGGCGTAGTAGTTTTCGCTCACAGCAGCGGCAGTAGCCGGCACAATCAGCGTAATCGTTATCTGGCTCAAGTCTTAAGGCAATTCGGACTAGCGACTTTGTTATTCGATTTGTTTACCGAAGAGGAAGAAAAAACAGACCTTAAGACCGGGCGTTATCGTTTCGATATTCGCATGCTGGCTAATCGGTTGGTCGGAACTACCGAATGGTTAAAACAGAATCCTGAAACGAAAGGTATGAATATCGGTTATTTCGGTGCTGGTAATGGTGCGGCGGCTGCATTAATGGCAGCAGCCGAGCACCCTAATGATATCGGAGCGGTAGTCTCCCGTGGCGGACGTCCTGACCTGGCTCGTTCGGCACTGCCGTATGTTAAATCCCCTACGCTATTAATCGTTAGCGGACGTGATTTACCGGTAATGGCTATGAACCGGGACGCTTTTGCCGAACTGCGTGCCGAAAAGAAAATTATTGTTATCCCCGGGGTAAATTATCTTGATGAACCGGGTGTCCTGGAAGAAGTAGCCATGTTAGCGACTAACTGGTTTGCGAATTACCTTAACCGGAAGCTCAGTGTTGCTTCCGGTGTGGCTGCTGCCTGGCAAACGTAATGGCTAGGGAGGATTGGCTCCGAACAGCCTCGACCTAGGTCGAGGCTGTTTTTTCATATAATTTGCAGACTAAACAACACTCTCCTCACTATTTTGACTTACTATCGGGCGGCTCGTTATTATTAAGCTAACTGAGTGTCATGAAAATTTATTTAGTCCGGCGATAAAGGAGGCCGAATTGATAGACCTTTTTCAACCGTTTCAAATCGGGAAACTGCAACTAGCTAATCGTTTTGTCCGTTCTGCTACCTGGGATGGCACTGCTGATGAAGAAGGAGCGGTTACGGAAGCTTCCCTGGCTATTTACGAAAAATTAGGCCAGGGCGGTATTGGGCTTATCGTATCCGGCCATGTTTATGTTGACCCATACGGGCAGGCCGGTTTCGGGCAGTACGGAATCCATAGCGATAAAATGGAACCGGGGTTGCGGAAGATGGCGGCCGCCGTCCACCGTTCCGGCGGTAAAATTGCCATACAGATAGCCCATTGTGGTATACAAACTACAAGAAGAAGCCCGCGGCTTATGGTAGTATCTCAAGACCCGGCATCTAAACGGGAACAACATGAGATGAGTGACAGCGATATCGAGGCGTTAATTAATACTTTTGCACAGGCGGCGGTGCGGGCTAAAGAAGCCGGTTTCGATGCCGTCCAGTTACATGGCGCTCACGGGTATTTGTTGAGCCAGTTTTTATCTCCTTTAACCAACCGTCGGAATGACCGCTGGGGCGGAAATATCGAGAACCGCAGTAGATTTCATCTTGAAGTGATTCGCCGGATACGGCAAGCAGTGGGTAGAGATTATCCTTTACTGATAAAATTCGGGGTTAGGGATGAGTCCGATGACGGGCTTTCGATAGAGGAAGGTATTACCACTGCCGAGAGAATGTGCGAAGCTGGTATTGATGCGATAGAGATTAGTTTCGGTTATTCACCAAACCCAAGCTCAATGACAACGCTGAAACCGGGTGAACCTCCTCGGGCTTTTTTCCGTGACAGGGCAGCGGCGGTAAAACAGGCTGTGAAAGTACCGGTCATTCTTGTTGCCGGTATACGAAGTATGGCTATGGCGAAGGAAATAGTTAACAGCGGTGACGCCGATATGATTTCAATGAGCCGGCCGTTTATTCAGGAGCCAGGCTTGCTCAAGCGCTGGCAAAATAATGCCGGCGGTACTTCCGATTGTATTTCCTGCAACCGGTGCTTTCCCCCGCTTAAGCCTGACGGTCGCTTAGTAGTCTGTCGAAAGAAAGAATCTTCGGGAGTGTAACAATTGGGTGAGGCCACTATAATATCGGTTTTAGCGGCCTCTTTTCTCGTGGCGTTATCCGGCGCTCTGATGCCCGGTCCTTTGCTGGCGCTTACCATCGGCGAGACCGTCCGTTACGGTTTCCGGGCCGGTCCGTTGATAGTCCTCGGTCATGCTATATTGGAACTGGCACTGGTTATTGCTCTTGTTTTCGGACTCAGCCGAATCATAGGCAATATGCTGGTCGTCAGCATCATTGGGATTGTCGGCGGTCTTGCCCTGGTTTATATGGGGTTTTCCAGTGTACGACAGGGCTGGCGGAATGTTGAGATGCTGGCAAGTGCTGCCAAAACAGCTAGCCGGAAGCTTGTAGTTTCGGGAATTGTGGTGAGCGCATCCAATCCGTACTGGGCTCTCTGGTGGGCTACTATTGGTATGACTTACCTGCTGTGGTCTCTTAACCTGGGAGTGGGGGGTGTCGCTGCGTTCTTTGGCGGACACATTTCTGCCGATATTGTCTGGTATATGTTTATAGCATTGGTAATAGTAAAAGGCAAACAATATATCAGCAATAAAGCTTACCGCTGGTTTCTGATTGTTTGCGGGGTTGCTCTGGTAGGGTTGGGGATTTATTTTATCTTTTCGGGTATCAGGTATTTGGTGGGTTAATCGAATAACGGTTACCCGGTTTTTCTAACCGGACAGTGCTTTTACAGGTAGCAAAACCGTAAAAGTCGAGCCCTTACCTACTTCGCTTTTAACATCGATACTACCGTTATGCCTCTGAACAATGCCGTGAGATACGGCTAGGCCTAAGCCTACACCTTTTGTTTCTTTCTTGGTGGTAAAGAACGGGGTAAACAAATTGCGTATGTTCTCCGCCGAGATGCCTACCCCGGTATCCTGAACCTCGGTTTTTATATGGTCGCCATCCGCTGAAGTACGAATAGTAAGCTCGCCTCCGTTTGGCATCGCCTGAATAGCGTTCATGAAAAGATTCGTAAAGACCTGCTGCAACTGGTCGAAATCGGCCATAATTATAGGTAGTGCAGCCAGTTCTTTGGTTATCTTAACGTGCTGTAATTCCGCTGAGTGTATCGTAAGGTCAAGACTACGTTCGACTACTTCGTTGACATTCAGTTCCCAAAACTTGGGCGGCGACTGCCGGGAAAAATCTAATAAATTACCCACTAGCTTTGAGCTGTAGGTAACAGCCTGTTCTATTTTACCCAGATAAACCAGGGCATTTTCTTTAGAGTATCGATTATCATCTATCTGTTTTATCAACAATTTTGTGTAGGTAAGAACACCGCTAAGAGGGTTATTTATCTCATGTGCAATAGAGGCCGCCATCTGGCCGAGTGAGGTGAGTTTTTCCGCCTGTATAAGGTGCTCCTGGCTTTCTTTCAGCTGTTTAAGTGACTCGCTGAGGTCCTTGTATGCAGCACTCAGTTTATCCTGCATCTCTCTTTCTCTTGCCGCTTCTTTGGAAGCCTTTTCCAATTCAGCCGTCTTTTTTTTAAGTAATTGTGCGCTCAGTATAAGAACCTGACGTTGCCGTTTCTTTAACTCTCCGGAGATAGTCGAGGTGATATAGGTAGCTCCGTAAAGAAGTGTAGCTAAAGCGGCCAGTCCCGGTAGAACATAAGTCCCTTTTTGATGAAGTGTCGGATCGGCGAATCCCTGGAGGTTATAATGCGGTATCCATCCGGCATATTCCAGACCGACTAATAATGACACCATTGCGAGTGCACAAGTTGTAAGTACGTATGTTCCCTTACGGCTGAGGACGATACTGGTAACAATCGTAGGAAAAGCGAAGTAAACGATAAAAGGGTTTTCGATGCCGCCGGTAAAATGGATAAGAACGGAGAGCATCACGAGGTCAAGGACAAGGTGTATATTGGCGTTAATCCTGGCTCTCCGGATTACTGTTCCGGATTGTTGCTTTTCGAGTCCTTTGGATTGAAAAAGGAAAACGAGGTTATAGGCTAGCATGAAGCCACAAATTATATAGACGGGAACAGTCGGAAACCCGATGTGAAAGACTTTTGAGGCAACCAGAGTGGCAATCACTACCCCGGCAATAGCTATCCATCTCATGACGATGAATATACGCAGACGGGTAAGTAATGCTCCTTCTTCAGGAGTATAGCGGGACCGGTAGGTACCTATTGAACTATCGCTATCCATTTCAGGAAACCCCTTATGGAAGAGTTCGGTAAAGTAAGGATTCGAATTCAGGATAAGCGGAGTGCAGTCTTAACTGCACTCCGCTGTATTACTTTCCACACGGGTAATAACTGAATTCTATTTGAAATTTACTTCCAGTGCGTGCGTCGAACAGGATATACACGGGTCGTAAGCCCGTACCAGCATCTCCAGAGTCAAACGGATTTTATCCTCTGACTGGTCGAGTATTTTCGGCACCAGTTCTTCCATGTCATGCTGGATATTGTTATGGTTCTGGTTGGTTGGGATAATGCAGTTGGCTTTTTGGACTATACCATTCTCATCGTAAGTGTAATCGTGGAACAGGATACCACGCGGGGCTTCTACTGCTCCGACACCCCGCCCGGCTCTAACTTTTACATTAATCGGTTCTTCTTTAATACCCTTGGCGAGTAATTTATCGATTATACTGATGGCCTCTTCCGCACCATGCAAACATTCCACTACCTGAGCTACCGTAATCATGAAGGGATTATGACACGG
>JAFGLR010000130.1 GCA_016927955.1 Dehalococcoidales bacterium | reverse complement strand
TAATTTAAAATGCACTCACGCGTGCTGGGGGATTTAGTCTTTCTCATAATTCCAAAACATTTGTTCTATATAAGAGCCTAACATAAAGAAATGAGGCTGTCAAGGTGTTTGGCAAGAAAAATATTTGTTCAACATATTTAAAAGTACTGTTTAATCATCAAAATAACGTTATGCTGTGTCCGCTTTATGTGTAATGACGCTAAAGCTGAAGCTATGTTCTAATTTAAGAAAAGCCTGATTAACTCATTTGGATGAATCTGAGCCCTGATGTTATGAAAAATATCAGGTGGCCGATTTTTCCTTCGGATAGCGGTTGTATTTATTCATCGCAGTTTCCAGGCCTTCGGTTATCAGGCATAATATAGCATCGCTGACACGGGAAATTACAGGGGCAATAGTCTTTACTTCATTATCGGAAAAACCATCGAGGACGAAATCAATTACTTCGGCTCCTTTATCTTCTGTCGGTTCCGGTCTGCCGATACCGACACGCACGCGGATAAAGTCCTCTTTGTCCAGATAATAGATAATAGAATCGATGCCTTTGTGTCCAGCGGAGCGTCCGCCCTGACGGATGCGGATTTTACCCAGCGGCAGGTCCATATCATCATGGATAACTATCAAATCATCCATTTCCACCTTATAACGGTCGGCCAGATAGCCGACGGCCTCACCGCTGGCATTCATATAGGTCTGCGGCCTTGCTAATACCACCGGCTGCCCGGCAACTTTGCCCAGGCCGACTCTCGCCTTGCCCTGTTTTTTATCGAAGTTAATTTTATGCTGCCGGGCGAAGCGGCTGATACACATAAAGCCTATGTTATGGCGGCTATTACTGTAAGCCAGGCCGGGGTTGCCCAGTCCGACGATTAATTTCATTAGATTTGCTCCAGTATTTTCAAAAATTCCTCTTCATTTAACTGTTTGATACCGAGAGCCTGAGCTTTAGCGACTTTGGAACCGGGTTCAGCGCCGACTACGAGATAGGTAGTTTTTTTTGTTAAGTTATCTTTAGCGGTACCGCCGAGAGCCTTGATTTTTTCCTGAGCTTCTTCCCGGCTAAACGATTGCAGGGTACCGGTAATAACGAATTCGATACCGGTTAACGGCAGAGTATTTGCTTGTACCTCCGCCACCGGATTAATACCGGACTCTTTAAGCTTACGGATAATGGCCTGATTTTCCTCCTGCCGGAAAAAAGCGACGATACTCTCGGCAATTTTCGGGCCGATAGACGGGATAGTCATCAAATCATTTACGGAAGCCCCTACCAGCTCATCGAGGCTGTGATATTTTTGCACTAATAAAGCGGCGGTCTCTTCTCCGACGTGACGTATACCCAGGGCATAAATTACCCTTGTTAACGGACGGTTTTTAGAATCGATAATTGCTGTTATGAGCTTATCGGTACTTTTCTCGCCTTTGCCTTCAAGTTGGGAAAGCTTTTCCCTGTCGATAGTATAAATATCAGAAACATCTTTAGCCGGACGATAAACATCACCATCTTTGATAATGTCCTCTTTAATTAAGGTTTCCGCCATCGATTCGCCGATACCCCGGATATCCATCGCGCCGCGGGAAGCAAAGTGTTCCAGACGTTCCTGCAATTGGGCCGGACAGGCGGCGTTAGTGCAGTAATACATCACTTCGCCTTCCGGACGGATAACTTCACCGCCGCAGACCGGACAGGCCGGGCGGTCTTTCTCTTTATCAAAAACCTTCTCCAAGAGCGAAAATTCCTTGTTATCACCGGTATGCTGTGCCGGGCCAACCACTTCAGGAATAACCTGACCGGCCCGGCGAATAAAAACGGTATCGCCCTCGTGGATATTCTTACGGCGGATATCGTCTTCATTGTGCAACGCCGCCGTGCGTATCGTTACCCCGCCGATGTATACCGGCTCCAGAATAGCTACCGGATTGAGTGTACCGGTACGGCCGACACTGATACCGATTTCCTTTAATAACGTCGTACCTTCTACCGGCGGGAATTTGTAAGCAATAGCCCAGCGCGGCTCCCTCCCGACATCGCCAAGCTGATGCTGCAAAGCCAGTGAATTTACTTTAAAGACGACTCCGTCAGCTTCATAGGGCAACTCTTCCCGTTGGGTAACCCATTCCTGATAATATTCTTCGGCTTCCTGAAGGTTGTGTACCAGCCGGTTTCGCGGGTTGATTTTAAAGCCTAACGATTTCAGGTATTCCATCGTTTCCCAGTGGGTTTCCGGCATGGCTTTGCCCTCCGCCCAACCGAGGGCATAAACATATATATCAAGCGGCCTTTTAGCCGTGATACGCGGGTCGAGTTGACGCACCGAGCCGGCAGCGGCATTGCGCGGATTTGCAAAGACGGATAATCCGTCCGCTTCCCTCTCCCGGTTCAACTTATTAAAGCCGGCGACCGGCAGGTAAACTTCGCCGCGTACTTCAAAGCGAGGCGGGGCGTCTTTTGGTACCGATAGGGGAATACTGCGGATAGTCCGCAGGTTTAGCGTGATGTTTTCGCCATGGAAACCATCACCGCGTGTCGCCCCGGTAGTAAACTGCCTGTCGATATAGGTTAAACTGATAGCCAAACCATCGATTTTATGTTCACAGGCAAAGTCCATTTTTTGCTCGCCGATTAACCGGTTAATCCGACCGTACCAGGCCTGCAGTTCCTCATAGTTGATGACATCCGCTAACGATAGTAAAGGCACCGGATGCTCGACGACACCGAAAGCGGTCAAAGGGGTCGCCCCGACCCGCTGTGTCGGAGAATCCGGGGTTACCAGCCGCGGATACTGCTCTTCCAGCCGCTCCAGCTCCCGGATTAACGCATCGTATTCGGCATCAGATATCTCCGGGCTATCTAAAGTATAGTACAGGTAACTATGACGGCTAATAAGCTCTCGCAGTTCGTTAATTCGGTTTTGAGCCGCTTCTGGGTCAGCCATCAATACTCCTCAATCGCAATATATAACGTATTATAATACACCGCATCAAAAATTGCAGAGGGATTATTTTGTAAAAGACACTTATTTTAGTTATTTCTTATGTTAAAATAAGAGAGTAATGGAAGGCCAATCTGCAATCTTTTTCAACTTCACGATTTTATTATTAGCGGCACTGGTCGGCGGCATTGTTGCGTATAGATTAAAGCAGCCGGTGATACTGGGTTATCTTCTGGTCGGCGTCGCTATAGGACCGCATGCTCTCGGCTGGGTCAATGATTTAGCTATCGTAGAAATAGCCGCTAACATCGGCGTCGCCCTGCTGATGCTGACGCTGGGACTGGAAGTCTCCTATCACCAGCTCAGGCAGGTGGGTAAGGTAGGTTTCCTCGGCGGCATTTTTCAAATAATAGCCACTATGGGTCTCGGCTGGGTAGCGGCCAGGTATATTTTCCACTGGTCGATGCCGGAATCGATTTTATTCGGGTTGATAATTTCTCTCAGCAGCACAATGGTCTGTATGAAGATATTGATGGACCGTGGCGAACTGGACTCGATGCACGGCCGGATAATGATGGCAATGCTCATCCTGCAGGATATAAGTGCTGTTTTTATAATTGTCTTCCAGCCGCTCATCAGCCAGGCGGAACAAAACGTAACATTTATAGTGATAAGAGCTGTTGTCGGTATCGTCCTTTTCATCGCTATCGCTTTTATTACCGGCCGCTGGGCATTGCCATGGTTGATAGGAAAGAGCGGCAGCGTACGTTCAAGAGAGCTGTTTTTACTGACTGTTTTGGTATTATGCCTAGGTTCTGCCCTGAGTACCCAGATTTTCGGACTTTCCGCCGTATTCGGCGCGTTTTTAATCGGTTTGGTATTACGGGAAACCAGATTCGGCCATCAGGCACTGGCGGAAGTAACCCCCCTGCGTGACGTATTTGCCGCCCTTTTCTTTGTCTCGCTGGGTATGTTACTAGACGTACACTTTGTTTATAATAACTGGATATTAGTCCTTACGGCAGTAGGAATCATTCTGGCTATTAAACTATTGGTTATTTTCGGTATTATCCGCAGCTTCGGTTACAGCTGGAATATCGCTCTGATGGGAGGTATGGGACTTTTCCAGATAGGTGAATTCAGTTTTATCATCGCCCAGAACGGGGTTGACCTCCAGATAATAACCAGCGATTCTTACGCCCTAATAATCGGGGCATCTATAATCACTATGTTACTTACTCCTTTTATGATGAGTCTAGCCGGGCGCCTGCACAGTCGTGTGTCCCGATTGCCGCCGGGCAGTCAACGGATAACAATCGGCGGGGCGGCTTCACTTCCTTTAGGACAGCGGCAGTCTCAAGAGGCAGTTATTATCGCCGGTTTCGGCAGAGTGGGGCAAAACACGGCTCTGGGCTTACAGGATGCCAATATACCGTACCATATCGTCGAAATAGACCCGGAAGTAGTCCGGCACTCGAAATGCGAGGCAAATGTCTGTACTTTCGGTGACGCCAGTAACCTCTATGTATTGAGGAGGGTCGACCTAAAAAACGCCAAGATAATGGTTATTACGTTCCCGGACCCGATGGCGGTACTTACTACGGCAAAAACGGCCTTTGCGATTAATCCTAATCTCAAAATAATTGCCCGGGCTCACCGTGTGCAGGATACCAGAGAGCTTCAAAAAATCGGCGTTACCGAGTTGATCAGTCCGGAATATGAAGCGAGTCTGGAGTTTATCCGCAGG
>JAFGLR010000129.1 GCA_016927955.1 Dehalococcoidales bacterium | reverse complement strand
CGGAGTAAATATAGAATATTTATTGATAAGTAGGGGGGTGACAAATTCTCAGAACATTAAGGGTGACATTTTCACTGGACAACAACAATATAATGCTAAAACCCTTGACAACAATAGGTAATAATGGTATGATTATAAATTGCTAATATGCCGCAAATATACTCATTTCAAATTTTTAAATCCCCCTCCAGTCTTACGACAAAGTAGGCTATTCTTGCAGCTATTTGCCTCTGAGTAACAAACTTTAAGGAGTATTTGTTTTATGTCTTCGATGCGCGGTGGAAGTGATGCAATGGTTATAAAGCATTTATATGGCAGGTTACCCCAGATTCTGGATGTACCGAATTTGATACAGGTCCAATTGGATTCTTTTCGCTGGTTTCTTGAAAAGGGATTGGCACAGCTGCTGGAAGAGATTTCCCCGGTTAAGGATTTTGCCGGTGGAAGATTGGAACTTAGTTTCCTCGGCTATGAGTTGCGTGAACCCAGACCGGAACAGGAATGTCGGCAGCGTGATTTAACATACTCTTCACCGTTGTATGTCAGGACTCGCCTACTGGCCAAAGAGACCGGGGAGATAAAAGAACAGGACCTTTTCTTCGCCGATATTCCGGTGATGACATCTAAAGGTACTTTCATAACCAGCGGGGCGGAAAGAGTTGTCGTCAGCCAGTTAATCCGTTCCCCGGGCGTTTATTTTACATTGGAGGATGACCCGACGGCCGGACGACATCTTTGTATGGCTAAATTGATACCCACCCGTGGCGCCTGGCTTGAATTTGAAACCAGTAACCGGAACCTTATAGCCGTTAAAATAGACGGCAAACGTAAAATCCAGGTTACTACTCTTCTCAGGGCTATCGGTTATACCACCGACCAGGAAATTATCGAACTTTTTGCCGATATCGATAATGACCCTGATTGCCAGTATATCAGGTCAACTCTGGAACGGGAACCCGGTATTAAAACGTATAACGATGCTGTTCTGGATATTTACAAAAAACTACGCCCCGGTGACCCGCCTAACGTAGAAAACGCCAAGAAGCTGATTAATAATATCTTTTTTAGCCCGCAGCATTACGACCTGGGATTAGTCGGCCGGTATAAGCTGAATAAACGGCTTGGCTTAAAAGAGACCAAACGAGACCGGGCACTTACACAGGAAGACCTGGTGGAAATTATCCGCCATATTATTATGGTAAATAATGGTAACGACCATACCGATGATATTGACCATCTGGGCAACCGCAGGGTCAGAACCATTGGTGAGTTGATGGAGAACCAGTTCCGCATCGGGCTATTACGGCTTGAGAGAGTTGTTCGCGAGCGAATGAGCATCATCAGTACCGAGCAGATTACTCCCGGTGCTCTCGTGAATATCCGTCCGGTCGTTGCGGCCATGCGGGAATTTTTCAGCGGTTCGCAGCTTTCGCAGTTTATGGACCAGACAAATCCGCTGGCAGAGTTAACCCACAAACGGCGTCTATCGGCAATGGGTCCCGGCGGTCTGTCGAGAGAGCGCGCCGGCTTCGATGTCCGTGATGTTCACTTCTCTCACTACGGTCGTATTTGCCCTATCGAAACACCGGAAGGTCCTAACATCGGGCTTATCGGTTCGCTGGCTACTTACAGTATTATTAACCAGTATGGTTTTATAGAGACACCTTACCGCCGTGTTGTTAAAGAGTTGAGTAATAAATCAAAAGAACTGGTTGGTAAGACAGTTCGCGAACAGGTGCCGGCAAAAGGTAAAGCCGTTGTCGATGCCGGTACTGTTATTACATCAGAAGTAGCGGCTCTACTGTCAAAAATCTCTACGCAAAAAGTTCCGATAGTACCTTTTGTATCAAGTGAAGTAGTTTATTTGCCGGCGGATGAAGAAGATGAATTCATTATCGCCCAGGCCAACGCTCCTCTCAATAGTCAGAGCCAGTTTGTTGAAGATAGAGTTGAAGTAAGATATGGCGACCGTTATCTGTTGGAGTCACCGGAAAAAATCGATTATATGGACGTATCGCCCAAGCAAATCGTGAGTGTGGCGACTTCCCTGATTCCTTTCCTGGAACACGATGATGCTAACCGGGCTTTAATGGGTGCCAACATGCAACGTCAGGCAGTACCTCTTCTATGTCCGGAAGCTCCAATGGTAGCCACGGGAATGGAAACGGAAGCGGCGAAACATAGCGGCCAGGTAGTCTTCGCTCTGAATGCCGGTGTAGTTACTTCGGTTACCGGTTCTCAAATAGAGGTTACCGAGGACGGCGGTTGTGTTAGGGCATATCCGCTACTTAAATTTGTACGGACCAACCAGGGTACCTGCATCAATCAGAAGCCGGTAATCCAAAAAGGAACTCGTGTAGAGGCCGGTCAGGTTATGGCAGATAGTTCTGCGACTGATAGAGGTGAATTGGCACTGGGGCAGAACGTACTTTGTGCCTTTATGGCCTGGCGGGGATTTAATTATGAGGACGCTATTATTATAAGCAGCCGGTTACTTAAAGAGGATAAGTTTACCTCGATTCATATTGAAAAGCATGAGGTAGAAGCCCGGGATACCAAATTAGGCCCTGAAGAAATCACCCGTGATATTCCTAACGTCGGCGAGGAGAGTCTGCGTGACCTTGATGAGAATGGTGTTATCCGCATTGGGGCGGAAGTAGGTCCGGGCGATATTCTGGTCGGTAAAATTACGCCGAAAGGTGAAACGGAATTGTCAGCTGAAGAAAAGCTGTTAAGGGCGATATTCGGTGAGAAAGCCCGCGAAGTGAAAGATACTTCTTTACGTGTGCCGCATGGTGAGTGGGGTAAGGTTATAAACGTCCGTGAATATTCCGATGACGACCTTCCTGCCGGGGTTGAGAAATGGGTACAGGTCTGGGTTGCCCAGAAACGCAAAGTATCCGTTGGAGACAAGCTCTCCGGCCGTCACGGCAATAAGGGTGTTATATCCATTATTGCCCCCGAAGAGGATATGCCTTTCCTCGAAGACGGAACGCCGATTGATATCGTCTTGAATCCGATTGGTATTCCTTCCCGTATGAATATCGGGCAGGTTATGGAAACCCACCTCGGGTGGGCAGCGGAAGCGTTGGGCTTTAGAGCGATTACTCCGGTATTCGACAGTGCTGATGAAATTGATATTGCCGATGCACTGGCGAGAGTCTGGTTAGCCAGACAGGCGAATGCGGTCGAAACCAACCCGGATAAGCCGCTCAGTATCCAGGTAGGCAAGACCAAAGAATGGATTAATAAAAACGGCTTCGATGGCGATAAAGTTTTTAGCAGTGAAAACCGTGGTGAAGCCAAAGGCGTTTGTACCAGATTATGGCTAGAGAAGATGGGGATTACAGCAAGTAATTTCAGTAACCAAGAATTAGAACAGGTTGTTGAGAAAATTAGCCGTGAGAAAGGTATTGCCGCTCCGGTTACCGGCCGCTCGACTCTGCGTGACGGATTGACCGGTGAACCATTCGATGGACCGGTAACGGTGGGTAATATTTATATGATGAAACTGACCCATCTTGTCGAAGATAAGGTTCATGCCCGTTCTATCGGGCCTTATTCCTTAATCACGCAGCAGCCTTTAGGCGGTAAAGCCCAATTCGGCGGTCAGCGTTTCGGTGAAATGGAAGTCTGGGCACTGGAAGCCTATGGGGCCGCACATACTCTTCAGGAAGTTCAAACTATTAAATCCGATGATGTGGTCGGCCGTGATAAAACCTATGAAGCTATCGTGAAGAATGAGGAAATCGTACAACCCGGAGTCCCGGAGGCCTTCAAAGTACTCGTAAAAGAGTTACAAAGTCTTGGGTTATCTATTGAGGTGATAACCGAAGAGAAAGAAAAACCAGTTCCCGCTGGGACGATAACTCCAGTTATAAGTGAGATAAAAGAGGCGGAGGGCGAAAATGCTTGAAGTTAATGACTTTGATGCCGTAAGAATTTCCCTAGCTTCCCCGGAACAAATCCGAAGCTGGTCTTACGGAGAGGTTACCAAGCCGGAAACAATAAACTACCGGACACTTAAACCGGAACGTGATGGTTTATTCTGTGAGAGAATATTCGGTCCGACGAAGGACTACGAATGCTTTTGCGGAAAATATAAGAAGATACGCTATAAGGGTGTTATCTGCGATAAATGCGGTGTCGAAGTAACCCAAGCCCGCGTACGACGCGAGCGTATGGGGCATATCGAATTAGCTTCGCCCGTTGCCCATATCTGGTTTGCACGCGGTATTCCCAGCCGTATTGGTCTGTTACTTAATCTTTCGCCGAGAAACCTGGAAAGGGTATTGTATTTTTCCCATTTTATCGTTATTTCAATAGATGAGGAAGCTCGTCAGCAGACTATTACACGGGCCACTGAAGACGGAGCAAAAGAGCTTGCGGAAAAGCAAGCCGCATTAGAAGCTCAAATTGCTGACATGGAAAAAAATAATGCTTCTGTCGAAGAAGTAAATCAATTACGCCGAAATTTCGTTGATGAAAAAAACCAAATAGACCAAAAAGCCGCTGGGCAACTTGAACAGCTCAGGGGGCTGGAAAAATGTAAATTACTCTCGGAAAACGAGTACCATGAACTATCGGATAAATACGGTGAGATATTTAAAGCCGGTATGGGTGCCGATGCGATTCTGGAAATCGTGAAAAGCATCAATCTTGATGAATTGCGCAGCCAGTTAATACAAGAGGTTCAAACGACTTCCGGTCAGCGCCGTAAGAAAGCCAGCAAACAGTTGCGTTTGGTAGAATCATTCCGACATAGCGGCAACAAGCCGGAATGGATGATTCTTACAGTTTTACCAGTCTTACCTCCCGATTTGAGACCGCTGGTTCAACTTGATGGCGGACGGCTGGCTACCAGCGACCTTAATGATTTATACCGCCGTGTTATTAACCGGAATAACCGGCTGCGTCATCTTCTGGAAATAGGTGCTCCGGAAATTATTATCCGTAACGAAAAACGCATGCTTCAGGAAGCAGTCGATTCGTTAATCGATAACGGTAAGCGTGGTCGTGCTGTTTCAGTTAGCGGTAACCACAAGCTGAAATCGCTTTCCGATGTCCTCCACGGCAAACAGGGTCGGTTCCGCCAGAACTTACTGGGTAAACGTGTCGATTATAGCGGCCGTTCAGTCATTGTGGTCGGCCCGGAACTAAAGTTAAATCAGTGCGGTCTGCCCAAACAGATGGCCCTGGAATTATTCAAACCATTTGTGATGCGACATCTGGTAAAACAGGGCCTGGCACACAACATTAAGAGTGCCCGCCGTCTGGTGGAAAGAGCTAAACCGGAAGTATTTGATATGCTGGAAGAAGTTATCCAGGGTTGGCCGGTGCTGCTCAATCGTGCCCCCACCCTGCATCGGCTTGGTATTCAGGCTTTCGAGCCGGTGCTTATTGATGATAGTGCTATTCAGATTCATCCCCTTGTCTGCTCGGCCTTTAATGCCGACTTTGATGGCGACCAGATGGCTGTTCATGTTCCCCTTTCTAAGAGTGCTGTAAAAGAAGCTAGAGAGGTAATGCTTTCTATTCACAATATGTTGTTGCCCAGTTCAGGAGAACCGGTGGTTGCCCCGACGCTCGATATGGTCATGGGCTGTTTCTACCTAACCAGCATTAAAAAGGGGGCCAGAGGAGAAGGGAAACAATTTGGCAGCTTCGATAAAGCCAAACTTCTTTACGACCTGGGTATTATCGACCTGCGGGCGGAAATAATAATCCCCGACCCGAAAAATGCCGGTCAAAAGTTTAAGACCAGTGTAGGGCGTATTATCTTCAACGATATTTTGCCTGAACAATTACGCTTTATGAATAAGGATATGAGTAAGTCGGATTTGAAACAAATCGTCATGGAGTGTTATAAATTGCTTACTCATGAAGAGACCGCTAAAGTACTGGATAACCTGAAGAGTCTTGGTTTCAAATATGCTACCAAGTCAGGAACTACCGTGGCTTTAAATGATATCGAAGTTCCGCTTAGCAAACCAAAGATACTCCAGCAGGCGGAAGAAAGAATTGCTATTCTGGAAAACCAGTATCACCGTGGCTTGATAACTGAGGAAGAACGGTATCAGGGCGTGGTTGCCGTTTGGATGGAAACCACCGAAAAAATTACCGATGTAATTGCTAAATCGCTTGACCGGTACGGTGGTCTTTATATGATGGCTACTTCCGGGGCTAAAGGTAACATTTCCCAGATACGTCAGATGGCAGGTATGCGCGGCCTTATGACGGACCCGTCCGGGCGTATTATCGACTTCCCGATTAAGTCCAGTCTACGTGAAGGACATACCGTTTTGGAATACTTCATTTCTACGCATGGTGCTCGTAAAGGTCTAGCCGATACCGCATTAAGAACTTCCGACTCCGGTTATTTGACCCGTCGTCTTATTGACGCGGCTCAGGACGTTATTATTCTGGAAGAAGATTGTGGTACTGCTGATGGTATGTGGTTTACGGAATCAACCGAACGTGGTATTTTACCATCACTACAGGAAAGAATAAACGGTAGATATGCCGCAGCTGATATTAACGACCCAAAAACAGGGGAAATAATCGTTGCTCGGAATGAAGTGATTGATGAAATCAAGGCTAAGGAAATCGTTGCGGCTGGTATACATCAAGTTTATGTCCGTACACCGATAACCTGTCAATCACGCCGGGGTTGCTGCCAGAAATGTTACGGTCGTGATTTAGCGACCCGGCAGCTTGTTGCGATAAATACTGCTGTTGGTATTGTAGCAGCCCAGAGTATTGGTGAGCCTGGTACACAGCTCACGCTACGTACCTTCCATACCGGTGGTGTGGTTGGTCTTGATATTACCTCCGGTTTACCGCGTGTTGAGGAGCTGTTCGAAGCCAGAATGCCTAAATCACCGGCAGTCGTATCGGAAATCGATGGTATTGTTGAATATGTTCAGGATGATACCGGACGGCGGGTTAAGGTAGTCAGTTCCGAGATGCTCAAGGATGAGTATCCGTTACAGACTGGTTGGGTAGTTAAAGTCGAAGACGGTCAGAAAGTTGATATCGGTACTGTTCTGGCTACGCCAGCTGAAAGTACAAAAAAAGCTAAGGAAGTTTCTGAGGAAATTCAGCCCCTCACCGCCAGAGTAGCTGGGGAAATCCGGGTAATGAAGAAACACCTGGTAATTACTTTTGAAGAGCATGAGGAGCGGGAATATGTTGCTCCATCTCCGGCACACATTATGGTTAAGAACGGTGATAAGGTCAAAGCCGGTCAGCAAATTACTGAAGGAACAATTAATCCTCAGGATCTGCTTCATATATTAGGCCGCGAAGCCGCTCAGCACTATCTCGTTAATGAAGTACAGAAGGTATACCGGTCTCAGGGTGTCAATATTAATGAGAAACATATTGAAATTATCGTACGGCAAATGCTTTCTAAAGTCCGTATCGATTCCTCTGGAGATACCGAATTGGTGCCGGGTGAACTAATCGATAAATACAATTATGAGGATATTAACAGCAAGGTACTGGCGGAAGGCGGTGAACCTGCGACAGCCCATACTGTCTTACTGGGTGTAACCAGGGCATCCCTGAATACAGATAGCTGGCTGGCAGCCGCGTCTTTCCAGGAGACCACTCGTGTTCTGACCGAAGCCGCAATATCCAGTAAAGAAGACCATCTAATAGGGTTGAAAGAGAACGTTATCATCGGTAAACTAATTCCGGCCCAGCATTTGATATCTGTTGATAAGATAGAGGCTCCGGCGGAACCCCAGTTAGTGGGTGCCACGGTGGTGACTATACCCGATATCGCCAAGCTTGACGAATTACAGGAAACTGACCAGACTAGTCCGGAAGAGACCTCGGACACTGGTACTGAAACTGAATAACTTTCCGTAATAAAATAAAATAGAGCCGACCTAAAAAGAGTCGGCTCTATTTTTGTGTGGTATAATATCTATTAAAACTTTCCGTTTAAATTAATTTCGGAGGACTAAGATAGGTCGTATTGTTTCAAGTAAAAATATAGAAGAAGACGGAGTATTAGAAACTAGCCTGCGCCCCCACCGTCTGGCTGATTTCGTAAATCAAAATACTGTCAAACAGAACCTTGAAATTGCCATCAAGGCGGCAAAAGGCCGTAAAGAAGCCCTGGACCACGTGCTTCTTTACGGTCCGCCCGGTCTTGG
>JAFGLR010000128.1 GCA_016927955.1 Dehalococcoidales bacterium | reverse complement strand
TGTTCTTTATCGTTCAACGTCACATTCATATGGTGACATTTTCACAGAACACTTAAACGGTGACAAAATCATAGAACAATAACAGGGTTTTAGCATTATATTTTATAAACATTTTTCCTAGTCGAAAGACGAGGGAAAAACACTTCTTTCAGTCATTGAAAGGGGTTTATACCTCACCTATAATACAGAATAGTGAAGGAGGTTACTATGGAAAAACGACTCTACCGGAGCAACTCAAACCGGATGATTGCCGGAGTCTGTGGCGGCCTTGCAGAATATTTTGTTATCGACCCAACAATCGTGAGGATTATCGCGGTATTATGTCTGTTTATTGGTATTTTCCCAGCATTTATCGCGTATATTGTTTTAGCAATAGTTGTCCCATCACAGGATTCCACCGCTAAGCAACCGGAGGAAACAGTTAAGGAAAACGTCCAGGAGATGAAACATACTGCCGCGGAAATCGGGAAGGAATTCCAATCGAATTTTAGTAAAGATGCTTCTCAAGAAATAAAACCGACCGCTTCTACCAAACATAGTGTTTCGATAGTCGGTATCATTCTTATTATAATCGGTGCCGTTTTACTCATTACGACCCTGGTAGATTTCTGGCGATGGTGGATAATCGGACCGGTGATATTAATAATTATCGGCTTATTGCTCATCTTTACTCGCAGGAAGAGCCAAAATGACTGAGGAAAAACGCCGGCACGGTAATTCTAGCGCTTTTATATGGGGCATTATCCTGATTTTCGCTGGTGTGGTGTTATTGCTCCAGACATTTAATATATTACCATGGAGCCTCTGGGGCACCCTGTGGCGATTTTGGCCTGCGATAATTATTATCATTGGTCTGGTTATTCTATTGCGCCATACAAACGCCTGGCTCGTTAGCTTACTAACAGTCGCTATTCTGGGAGGTTGTTTGGGTATTGCTATTTGGCAGCACGGCGTCGGAGACATTCCCCGCAATATAACTACCCAAAACTACGAGCTACCAATCGACAATCTGCAAAGTGCTGAGGTTAACATCAATTTCGACGCCGGTAAACTGATTATTGGAAATATTTCGTCCGGCGAGACGAATTTGGTTGAAGCGAAAACCGAGATTAAGAACAGTATTCCGAGTCTAACCACTGATTATGACCAGCTCGGCACTAAAGGAAGCCTTTATTTGAAATCGATTAACCAGCAAAACTGGCCGGATAGCGGTATAACCTGGAAGGTAAATATTTCAGAGGTAATCCCAATAGACTTAACAATCGATGCAGCCGCAAGCACTATAAAACTTTACCTTGATAATCTTAATCTGTCGTCTATTTATATAGATATAGATGCGAGTAGTTGCGAACTCAATCTCCCCACACCAGACGGAATGCTCAATACTGTAGTGAAAGCTAATGCAGCCACGGTAAATATAACCATTCCTGAAGAAGTCGCTGCCAGGATTCAAGCGACCTCAAATGTAGCTACTCTTCATATCAGCAGCCGTTTTTTTAAAAATGGGGACTACTACGTTACTGACAACTATGACATTGCCACCGACCGTATTGAACTTACCATAAATACAAGCGTAGGTACAGTATCCATAAAATAGGTTAACTTAATTTAATAGAAAACCCCTAATATACTTAACATAATAGTTTTCGTTTTACTCATACACCATTTAAGAGAGACGGGTAATATTATTTGAGTACATTATTTTTATCCATCCAGGATTATTCGCTTAGTATTTTTCAAAAAAGAACAGGGGTAATGATATACCGTCCTAAGTTTTAAGTTTCTCTCTGATATATTGAATGTATTATCCGAACAATGAAAAGCTACGAAAAAGCCGTATTTTACCTTGACAGCACAATCTATTCCCTGATATTATCTACCCTGTAGCATATGCAATTCGGCCCCGTGGTGTAGCGGTCTAACATGCCACCCTGTCACGGTGGAGATCGGGGGTTCAAATCCCCCCGGGGTCGCCAGCAGAGTATAGTAACACCAGCGGCTGAAATCTAATTGATAGTTATGCCAGTTAAAGGGTAGGGTCACAGGGATAAAGATATCTGGCGAAGAGAAACTGACTCCTAACCTTTGTATTTCCAGAACACGGTAAATGAATCATACCGCAAAATAGCTGCTACTACTTATGGCGGAACTCAGTTTCCCTGCCCTCTCTCCTATCTTCAAGTTCTGATAACGCATTCGTATTTAAGCTATATGGTAAGACAGTTGAAGCACAACTGTCCAGTCCTATCGGAGCCCATGGTGTTTCATATACCCCGCCGAAACCTCCCTTAGGATAAATGGCATCATTACCCCCGCAGGCACTCAGCTTCTTTACGGACTTCGCCTTGGAAACCTTATCCATATAGCCTTTCTTTTGATGGCTTGGAGAGCAAGCACAGGTTCCTATTAAGTATACTTCATCATATTGCGAAAAGTTATCGGGAATATTTACTCTAGTGCCTGATACTACAGCATAGAGCTTATCTTTTTCTACCCGTGGCGGTACCATCATTGCTGCCATTAAACAAGCATTACAGATACCCCCGCCCAGATATTCATGTACATTCAGGTAAGGCTGTACGAAACGTTGTTGAACCGGATTAAAATGATAGCGGACATCTTCCAATCGCTCTCCTAAAATGCGTATTTCTCTCGGGTCACCGGTACCCATACCTGCTTTCATAGGTATTTGGACGGATGGACTTTGCAGAAAGTCATACCCCGCTATGTAATGACATACGGCGTCAGCGGCTACCGGATCAGGAGATGCAATGATAAGTCCCGGATTACACCTGTTTCCCGCATGCATAGTTCCTTCCACCCCGACAATCGCATCGACTACAGTCAGCTTCATTCTATCCGACCCGATAACTTTCCAAACTTCAGTACAGGCATATGCGTTATCCACAGGAGTACGGTGTGACTCTAATCTGGTTTCAACCGGCAAAATACACCCAACCATGTTCTTTAAGGCTATAGTTAGTCCACTTTCCCCGAGTACCAGGTTATGCTTAAGTTTGGGTACGTTTATGAACACATCACACTCTACAATCGATTCAGGAAGCATTATTTCATCCCTATACCGCGGATCAGGTACCTTTTGTGTTACTAATTTTTCCTTTTTCCAGTTAATTAGTTTTACGCCGAATTCTTTGGCTAATTTATCATAACCCATAACTTGCCAGATTCCAGAGTCATCAACATCCATTGTCCATGCACCTGATTCGCCAATACATATTTCAGCACCACAATCTTTAAGCATACGAACCAGTGCCCTGACAATAGAAGGGTGCGTGCTTTCTTGCTGCCCCATTTGCTTTGGGAAAGGCGAACCGGCATTTGGTTTGATTACTACTTTATCACCGCGTTTACAAAACCTGTTTATGCCCCCCAAAAGCTCAATAGCTTCCTCCACGGCAGCTTCGCCCATTCTATTTAAATACGTCTGAGATCGAACTATCGCTACTTCACTTCGTTTATGAGAGTCGACAAGCGGTCTATCCAATATTTTATATGTCGATGCTTCGTACGGATTAATGCTCTGAGGAATCTGTTCAGACCTGAATGGTGTCTGAGGCGCTCTGATATACTCTACATTCCACATTTCTACTCTCCTAATAACTTTGATTTGACTTTTAGTGTCGTTTAAATACAGTTAGAATTTTATACTAGCCATGTCTAATATCTCAATCCAGGCACCTTTTGTTTGGTTTGGTGATAGGAACGCCAGTTTGGCGACAGAGTCCTTTTGAAAAACAAAAGTCTCTTCATCTACTTCGTATCCTTTGGCTTTTAACTCGGCAATTTCCTTGTCATAATCTTCAGCGAATATGGATAAGTGGAAGAGTCCTTCCCCTTTTTCTTTTAAATGGCGGGCAAAACGGTTATTACTATCGGTGGGTTCTATCAGTTCGATAAAATTATCGCCTATTGGAAGCCAAACCAATCTCGCCCCTTGTTTCTTAAGTTCTACGATACCGGGGGCCCAGGGCTTTAAACGAAGAATGTCTTCATATAATTTCAGTGCTTCCTCGAGGTTTTCAACGATATGACTTACATGATTTAGCTTTTTGAACACGGCAAAGCCCCCCCGTTCTGTTATCTTGAACAGTTGTTACTTACCCAGATAAGCCTCTTTCGCTATATCGCTGGCTTTCAACTCCTCAATAGTTCCCCCGAAAATAACATTCCCTGTTTTAAGAGCATATCCCCTGGTGGCCGTTCCCAGGGCTAAATGTACATTTTGCTCCACCAGCAAGATACTAACTCCGTGTTTGTTAATATCTTTAAGAACAGCACCCATTTCTTCAATCACCAGCGGGGCCAATCCCAGAGACGGCTCGTCCAAACATAAAAGGGTGGGGTTAGCCATCAAACCGCGTCCGACAGCCAGCATTTGCTGCTGTCCGCCGCTCAATGTGCCTGCCTTTTGTTTGGTTTTCTCTTTTAATATTGGGAAAAGTCTGAAAACATTTTCCAAATTATTTTTTACTTCGTCTTTATTTTTACGTAAACACGCACCCAAAGTAAGATTATCTAAGACATTAAGAAATGGAAATAGTTGTCGGTTTTCGGGAACGAGAACAATACCATCTTTAACAATATCATTCGTCTTTTTATTGTTTAATAATTTACCTTTAAAATATATCTCGCCGGAGCTTATCGGAACCAACCCGAGTAAACTCATCAGGAGAGTACTTTTACCGGCTCCATTAGCCCCGATAATGGTCACTATATCACCTTCATTTACTTCCAGCGATACATTTTCAAGAGCAACAGACAGGCCGTATTTAATTGTGA
>JAFGLR010000127.1 GCA_016927955.1 Dehalococcoidales bacterium | reverse complement strand
GGGTGGTAAATTATCGTGAGAATTTGACTGGTAAATTAACTTGAGAATTTCGCCCGGAAAGTGGTCATTTAACTTGAGAATCTACACGTCTGCTTGACTCACTTGATAATATTATATCAGTCTCCAAGGCTCACGGAGGTACCGCAGAGTTATCGAAAGAACTAACTAATTCTTCAGCTTTTATTAATGAGACTCTGTCCGATATTCTTCCGGTTAGCAGAGGGAACGATAGCGTAAAAGATATCTGTTCCGGTTCTATACTCGTTGTGGACGATAACGATTTGAACCGGGACCTGTTGTCCAGACACCTGGAGCATCAAGGTTACATAGTATCTCATGCAATAAACGGGCGCGAAGCACTTGACCGAATGGCGGGACAGAAGTTCGACCTTGTACTTTTAGATATGATGATGCCGGAATTAAACGGTTTCCAGGTGTTACAAATAATGAAATCTAATGAGGCCTTACGTCATATTCCGGTGATTGTGATTTCTGCCCTTGATGAAGTAGATGCCGTAGCACATTGTATTAGCTTAGGAGCGACAGATTACCTGCCCAAACCCTTCAATCCAATATTATTACAGGCCCGTATCAATTCATCACTTGCCGTTAAACGGATATACGATATGGAGCAAAATCACCTGAAAGAAATTCAAGCGGAGCAAAAGAAATCGGAGCGGCTACTTCTTAATATATTACCCCGTCCGATTATCGAAAGGCTTAAGGAGGAGGAGGGAGTTATTGCCGATTATTTTGCTGAAGCTACGGTTCTCTTTGCCGATTTGGCAGGTTTCACCTCCTTTTCTACTCGCAATTCGCCTAAAAGTGTAGTACGGAAATTAAACGCGGTTTTTTCAACATTCGATGAGCTTGTCGAAAAAAACGGATTGGAAAAAATAAAAACAATAGGTGACGGATATATGGTAGCCGGAGGTATACCGGTTCCCCGGCAAGACCATGCTGAAGCGACCGCTAGTTTAGCCCTGGGAATCCGGGCTGAAATGGCACGGATTAACGAGGGAGACCCTAACCCTCTATTGGTTCGTATCGGTATTCATTCCGGACCGGTTGTGGCAGGTATTATCGGAACAAAAAAGTTCGCTTATGACCTGTGGGGTGATACCGTAAACACAGCCAGTCGGCTCGAATCAAACGGTATACCCGGAAATATTTTAGTTTCAGAAAAAACTTATTTTCTCTTGCGTGATAACTATTTACTCAGACCTCACGGACGCCTAAATTTGAAAGGGAAAGGTGAGGAAATGACCTATATTCTTGAAAAAGCTATCGATTAATAGTTATATGTTAATTTACCAGCATTTCGATAAATCGTAGTGCCGGTGGAGACGAATCCTGCTCCGTCTCCGTCTTTCGGGTATCGATAACCAGTTTATAAGGCGATATTGATAATAATAACGAGGTAACAAGTAGTATCACCAGTAGGGGTTGACCAGGGGTTTTCGTAATATTTACGATGCTATTTATCCAACTAACACCGTTATATGGTGGCATGTGCAATATTATCCGGATTATTTAGAGCCTTATCCGGTTGTCTTTCGTATTTACATAAACATCAGAAACATCGGGAGTGGCTTGGAAAGTTCAGGAGCAGTTACCGTCGCAAGAGGATTAACCGTGAATTTTTTATCGTATTCCAGATAGTTCCAGAACCCGCGAATGGATCTAAAATACGCGTTGATACTGTTTTTACTTAATGGTCGTTCTTTAGCATAGCTTGTTCCGCTCCAGACTATTTTACTCCGTAGATAAACTAGGTAACGTTGCAGGTCTTCTACCGTAATTGTCGTGATATCATCACGATTCAAAAAAAGGCAGAACTCCCGCACGTTTCGTATGTTGTCGTCGATCGTTTTCCGGCTGCGACACTCGGCCTCGGCATACATTTTATAGCTGGCGATTGCATCTTCTAGCAAACAATTAGACATGGCTCTCCTCTTATCTAGTAGTTTTACCTAAGGATAGCAGGGAGAAAAACAGTCCACAAGGGGGGAGTCTTGCTCGTAAAAAGTAGCTATTTATAAAGATTAGCCATCGGGCTGGAGCGCCGCTGGGCTATAACCACGTCGGCATCCGAGGCGGCCAGATAGGAATTGCTGGTAGTCTTGATATCCGAATGGCCTAATGCCAGCCTCAGGTATTCCAAATTATTACCGTACCGGAGCGAAAGCGTGGCAAAAGTATACCTTAGCTTGTGAGGGGATAGCCGACGGCTGATTCCCGCCTCTTCACCGATTGCCGCCATGATCTTTTGCACGCGTTTATTATTCATCGGCGTCCCGTTCTCATTCAGGAAAAGGTTTTCATCGTCCCGCGCCGGTGGCCTTGCTCTGGTAATGTAATGTCTTAATCATTCAGCGGTCTGGCGGGAGAAATAGGCGTAACGCTCTTTACTACCCTTGCCATAGACGCGTAGCCGGCCTTGAATGAAGTCAACATCTTTCAGTGCCAGTCCCAGACATTCACTCAACCTGATACCGGAATCCAGGACTAGCTGCACCATCGCCCGGTCTCTCGGCCTGTTTTTAACCGCTATCAGGATCTTCTTTACCTCTTCCTCACTGAAAGCCCGGGGTAGACGCTTGGGTAACTTGGGTGCCGGCACCGTTGCCAGCGGGTTATTCCGGATCAAGCCTTCCCTTTTCAGCCAGGACCAGAAGGAATGGATGCCTC
Source organism: Dehalococcoidales bacterium (assembly GCA_016927955.1). Classification (GTDB taxonomy): domain Bacteria; phylum Chloroflexota; class Dehalococcoidia; order Dehalococcoidales; family JAFGLR01; genus JAFGLR01. Next base: position 15,465 of record JAFGLR010000127.1, on the reverse strand, counting down.
GGGCATAGGTATTTATGGAACCGGGTGATAGCGGTCTGGGTTTGACGAACGGAGTACCTTCCCACGCCCGCCTTTCCTGCAAACTAACCAAGAACGACCGGTAATCTTCCGCCTTCACCCTGCCAACGTCGGCTGCCTCGCCCAGATAACGGGAAAATAAGGTAACGCAGAGGGTAACATGATTGACGGTAGACTGGCTTAGCCCGGCGGCGCGGGCAGCGACCTGATACTGTTTTAGAAACAAAGGAATGTTTCCGGGGCGATTAGGTGAGGCAAGTCCCCCTGTCAGGCTCATGGAGCGGGAGACGGGACTCGGACCCGCGACGACCTGCTTGGAAGGCAGGCATTCTACCACTGAATTACTCCCGCTCATTCTGGTTATACGTAAATTTTACGATAAGGGTGTGGTAAAAGCAAATTAACCAGGTTATTAGACACACCTGCACTATAAAATATTAGAGATGGGATATCGCCGGAGAGGCGTTAATTCATAAATGAGACTACTTTGGCGATAGAATTGTACCAGCTCGGCTCAAAATAGAAGGTAGCAACAAGCAGTAAACCGGTACAGCAAACCCCGATGATACCGTAAATCCATTTGCTGTTAAGCATTAGTGTCCCGGTAATACCGAGCATAACGAAAAATCCGGCCGTATAGATAAGGTTGGCTGACAACCAGACCAGTACCGCGAAAATAATCGTCAATAGCATCCAGACTGCCGATAACATATTTTTCCCCTGTAAGTATATTCAATAATATTTCCCGTATTCACACAATCACCAAAACGTTTAAAGTGTAATGATATAAAAGTAATAGCCATTTTGGCTATATGGATATAATACAGGAACGGTATTTCACCGGAAGTCCGTAGTATATTTATGCTAACATTATCTAAGTATCTTAACGGGAGTTTACGTGGCTATTCGTAATCAGGCTGAAATCATATCTATCGGCACGGAAATTATGATGGGTGAAATAACCGATACTAACGCCGGCTATCTAGCTACACAATTGCATTTGCTGGGCGTTGAGGCCGGCCGGGTTACCGTATCAGGTGACGACCGAATGCAATTAATCGATATTTTCCGGCAGGCTTTAGCCCGTACCGATTTGATTATCTCAACCGGTGGACTGGGACCTACCGATGATGACCTGACTCGCGAATGTCTGGCAGAAGCCTTAGTAGAGGAATTAACTATAAATGCCGGACTCGAGCAGGAGTTGCGGGCTATCTTCGCCAGAATGCACCGTGATATGCCCCTGAACAACCTCCGGCAGGCCATGCTGATTCCTTCCGGACGCAGTATTCCTAATCCGCGGGGCACGGCTCCAGGCTGGTGGGTGGAAAAAGATGGCAAAATAATCGTTATTTTGCCCGGACCGCCTCGCGAAATGCACCCTATGTGGCTGAATGATGTAAAGCCGGAATTACAGCGGCAATTCGCCGGTAAAATCGTCTTAACCCGCACCATCAAGGTTTACGGCCTCGGTGAGGCTAAAGTCAACGAAATGATAGCATCGTTTTTCAAGCCGGCTAATCCCACGCTCGGTATTTACGCCAAACCGGATGGCATCCACCTGAGATTGATTGCCCGGGGAAATGATGCCCGGAGACTAATCGAAACTACGGGAAAGCAGATTACAAATATTTTAACCGCCAACGTCTGGGGCTATGATGAAGATACCCTGCCGGGTGTTATCGGTAAACTAATGACGGAAAAGAAACTTAAGCTGGCGGTTTTCGACGATGGCACGCGGGGTGTGATAAGCACCTTACTAAGCCAGGCGGAGAATGCCAAAATGTTTTTCAAAGGCGGTTTACTGGCACCTGATAATAACGTAAAAACTACGCTGGGCGTACCTTCAGAAACCATTTCCGACTATGGCACTATTAGTTCTCAAGTGGCGGAAAAGATGGCCGGAGTAGTAAAAGAAAAATTCGCCACAGATATCGGACTGAGCATTACGGGAATGGGCGGTTTGGATGAAGATAAGACCGCCGACGGTGAGTGCTTTATCGGTCTGGCAGACGCCCGCGGTGAAATCAGTTTTTCGCAGCGATTACTCCCCCACCGTGATAATATGAGAAATCTGGCCGCCATCGCCGCTCTTTTCCGGCTCAGGCAGTTGCTGTTAGAGACTTAGAGACATCCCCCGTAGTTACCCTGTATAGAGACATAGCATAGAGCCTGTCTCTATATCCTTATAACCTTACCTGCGGAATCAGTGATATAATTTAAATATGCCAGGCAAACCGGCATCTAATGATTTTAAGATTATCGACCACACCGCTGATGTGGGCATTATGGCTTACGGCACGGACTTGAAACAGGCGTTTGCTAATGCCGCTAGAGGGATGTTCAGCCTTATGACCGACCTGAAACGTGTCCGGGCATCATCGTCGCGGGAGATTAATATTAGTGCCGCCGATAAGGAAAGCCTGCTGGTATACTGGCTGAATGAATTAATCTATCTTTTTGATACGGAAAATTTCCTGGGTAAAAAGTTCGAGATTAAGAATCTCGATGATAAAAACCTGATGGCTACCGTATCCGGTGAAAAAATGGACCGTACCCGCCACCGGATAATAAGAGGCATTAAAGCCACGACCTACCATATGCTGGAAATCAAGCATAATGGCGGTTATCAGGTAAGCGTAATATTTGATATTTGATTTTTGAGTTTGAAACGATGTCCCAACCATGGCAGGAAATCTTAATAAAAATTGACGACTACCGGTGGGAAATACCCGCCGGCTACAAGACCGGCATGCGCGTGCCCGGGCTCCTCTATGCCACCGAAGATATGCTCAATAAAATCTGGGAGGAGCAGGCTGCTCAGCAGGTAGCTAATGTAGCGTTCCTGCCGGGCATAGTCGGACACTCGATGGCCATGCCGGACGTTCACTGGGGTTATGGTTTCCCCATCGGTGGTGTCGCCGCTACCCGTGTCCGAGATGGCGTAGTTTCCCCGGGCGGCGTCGGCTTCGATATTAACTGTGGCATCAGGTTATTACGAACCAATCTGACTGTCGCCGAAGTGAAACCGAAAATCGATAAATTGGTCAACTCCCTATTTGTAAACATTCCCTCCGGCCTCGGTTCGAAAGGCAAGATTAAAGTGAGTGAGCGGGAGCTCAATGAAGTGATGGTAAAAGGCAGCCGTTGGGCGGTGGAAAAAGGCTACGGTGAAGCCTCGGATATCGAAGTCACCGAAGAAAACGGGCGGCTACAAGGTGCCAACCCGGACAAAGTCAGCCCCCGGGCGAAACAGCGGGGCATTCCCCAACTGGGGACGCTGGGTTCGGGCAACCATTTTCTTGAAATCGGTATCGTCGACGAAATTTACGAACCGGATATTGCCAAAACAATGGGTATCGATGCCAAAGGGCAGATATTAATATGGATACATACGGGTTCCCGCGGTTTCGGCCACGAGATTTACAGCGACTACCTGAAAATATTACAAAACGCACCCGGCCGCTACGGTATCGATTTGCCAGACCGGCAGCTCGTTTGTGCCCCGGTAACCTCACCGGAAGGCGAGGCCTATCTGGAGGCGATGGCCTGCGGGGCAAACTATGCCTGGGCGAACCGTCAATTCATCACCCACTGGACGCGTGAATCGCTAATGAATGTACTGGATAAAAGCCCGCGCGAATTGGGATTGCAACAGATTTATGACGTCTGCCATAATATAGCTAAAACTGAAGAACATACTGTTAACGGGAAGAAAGAGACGCTCTGTGTCCATCGTAAGGGTGCTACCCGGGCTTTCCCTGCCTGGCACCCGGATATACCTGCGGTTTACCGTAATACCGGCCAGCCGGTTTTGATACCGGGAGATATGGGGCGCTATTCTTATATTGCGGTGGGCACGGAACAGGCGATGCGGGAAACGTTCGGCTCTACCTGTCACGGTGCTGGCCGTATGCAAAGCCGCGGGGCAGCCAAACGGGCGATACGCGGGCAGGACGTTATCCACAGCTTAGCCAGCCGGGGCATTCTGGTCAGAGCCGATAGCATCGGTTCTATCGCGGAAGAAGCTTCCGAAGCGTATAAAGATGTCGCCGACGTGATTAATGTGGCTCATAGTGCCGGTATCTCCCGCAAAGTAGCCCGGACGGTACCGTTAGGCGTCATAAAAGGATAAACTAAGGAGCAATATGGATATAGCCAATAACATCCTGGGTACTATCGGCAACACGCCTATGGTCACGATTAACAAGCTCAATCCTAATAAGAACGTGACTATTTATGCTAAAGTCGAAGGTTTTAATCCGACCGGCAGCATCAAGGACCGGATTGCCTTGAGTATGATTCAGCAGGCGGAAAATCAAGGCACTCTGACTAAAGGTAAAACTATTATCGAGCCGACCTCCGGTAACACCGGCATTGCCCTGGCAATGATAGGCACCGTTAAAGGTTATAATGTCGAAATTGTGATGAGCGAAGCCGTTTCCGTCGAAAGACAGCAGATGATTAAGGCCTTCGGGGCTAAAATAACGCTCACCGAGGGTAAACATGGCACGGATGGAGCTATCCGGAAGGCCAGGGAACTCGTCAAAGCCTATCCGGACAAGTACTTTATGCCGGACCAGTTTTCCAACGAATATAATAAGATAGCCCATTATAAGACCACCGGTGAAGAAATTTGGCGGCAGTCCGAAGGTAAAGTGGACTATTTCGTTTCCTCCGTAGGTACCTCGGGTACCCTGATGGGCGTCGGCAAGGCCTTAAAGGAACATAACCCTCAAATCAAAATCGTCTGTGCCCATCCGGTAAAAGGGCATTATATCCAGGGCCTTAAAAATATGGAAGAGGCCATCGTCCCTTCGATATACGACCCTTCCCAAATTGATATTCAAATTATGGTCGAGACTGAAGCCGCTTATGAAATGACCCGCCAAATCGTCAAGCATGAAGGTATTTTCGTGGGTATGAGCAGCGGTGCCGCCATGTACGCCGCTCTGGAAATTGCCAAGAAAATCGACTCAGGAACAATCGTGGTGATTCTTCCGGACAGAGGCGAAAAATATTTAAGCACTAAGCTGTTCATGAAATAAATCAGGACAAAAAAAGAGGGCAACCCCTAGAGGGTTGCCCTTAAAATTTTCCCTACTAATCTGAAGGCTTATTGCTTGTGCTTAATCAGCCAGTATTCTAGACTATCTGCCAGCGCCAGCCATGTAGCCTCGATGATGTTAGTAGAACTGCCGACCGTCCGCCAGTTAGCCTTGCCATCGGTAGACTCGATTAAAACCCGTACCGTTGAACCGGTACCGATACTCTCCTCGAGAATACGTACTTTATAATCGACTAGCGTTATCTGTGCCAGACTTGGGTAAAACTGTAACAGACTCTTACGCAACGCCTGGTCGAGGGCGTTGACCGGACCGTCTCCTTCAGCCGCCGTATGCATTATTTCATTATTCACTTTTACCTTAACCATTGCTTCTGACAACGATTCGTCAAGGTCGTTTTTGGTCGAGGTACGCCGCTTTTTTTCGATAACTACCATAAAATCAACCAGCTCGAAGGGCGGCTTAAAATCCGGTTTGGTACGGTGTACCAGCAGTTCGAAAGAGGCTTCCGCATTTTCGTATTGGAAACCGCGGCTCTCCAGCAACTTGACCCTCTCCAGTAACTGCTTTGCCTCCTTGCTCTGTCCGGAAAGGTTAATGCCCAGTTCCTCGGCCTTGAAGATAATACTGCCCTTACCCGAAAGCTCGGAGACAATAACCCTGAGATGGTTTCCCACTTTCTCGGGGTTAATATGCTGGTAGCTGTCTACCCACTTCCGTATCGCATCTACGTGAAGACCGCCTTTGTGGCTGAAAGCACTGGCACCTACGTAAGGCAAATGGCTGTCCAGTGAAACGTTAGCTGCTTCAGCAACAAACCGGGCGACCTCACTTAAAGTCGCCAGTTGTTTATCGGTAACGCAATCGATACCCATTTTAAGTTTCAAGTTGGGAATTACAGAACAAAGATTAGCATTCCCACAGCGTTCACCGTAGCCGTTAATGGTCCCCTGTACCTGAGTTGCCCCGGCGCTTACGGCAGCCAGCGAATTGGCTACTGCCAGCTCCCCGTCATTATGAACGTGAATGCCTAATGGCGTACCGGTTACTTTCTTAACTTCCTTAATCGCAGCCACAATTTGTTCGGGTAAGGAACCGCCGTTAGTATCACATAAAGCCAGACAATCCGCTCCGGCCTCCGATGCTGCCTTGAGTACCTCTAAGGAATAGGCCTTATTCGCTTTAAAACCATCGAAGAAGTGCTCGGCATCGAATATCACCGTTTTGCCCTTTGATTTAAGAAAACGGACCGAATCGGCCACCATATTGATATTTTCTTCGAGAGTGGTCTTTATAACGTTGATAACCTGAGGCTCCGAACTCTTGCCGACTATCGTTACAACTTCAGTCCCGGCATCTACGAGCGTCAGGAGATTATCGTCGTTTTCAGCTTTAATATTTGTCCGCCGCGTGCTGCCGAAAGATGCCAGCTTAGAGTTCTTCAGCTTAAGACTCCTGGCTTTGCTGAAGAACTCGGCATCCTTGGAATTGGAGCCGGGATAACCGCCTTCTATGAATTGGACGCCCAGCTCGTCGAGTTTCTGCACGATGCGCAGTTTATCGACCAGCGAGAAGGAAATCCCCTCCTGCTGGGTACCATCCCTTAGCGTCGTATCATAAAGTTGTACTATTTGCTTAGCCATTTCTGCAAATCCCCAATAACCAAGATACAAATTCCAATTAAGCTATTAAAATACAATATCCAAATATATGTAAATTGGATTTCAAGTATTAATATTTATTTGGTTATTGTATCTTGTAACTTGATTATTTCTCCTATATCCTCTTTGCTATCTGGTCGCCCATTTCCCGGGTGCCCAATTTGGTGCATCCTTCACTCATTATATCATAGGTGCGGAAACCGTCTTTTAAGGTATTTTCTACGGCGGTTTCTATTGCTTTAGCCTCTACCGGCAAGTTTAACGAATAACGTAACATCATTGCGATACTGTTAATCGTCGCAATAGGATTGATGTTGTTTTTACCGGCATGGCTGGGAGCGCTGCCGTGAATGGGTTCGTACAGGCCGAAAATACGCTTGCCTTCCACCGGTACGCCGGCCAGACTGGCGGAGGGTAACATACCCATCGAACCGGCCAGTGTTGAGGCCTCATCGGTAATAATATCACCGAAGGTATTTTCCGTTACCATAACATCGAAATAACGGGGATTCTGAATAAAACGCATCGAACAGGTATCGATCAGCATATTTTCTAGAATCACATCAGGATAGTCACGGGCTACTTCGGCAGCCACCTGCCGCCACAACCGGGAAGACTCCAGTACATTTGCTTTATCCACCGAAATCAGTTTCTTTTTACGGCTTTGGGCTAATTCAAAACCCACCCTAACGATGCGTTCGATTTCACGCTCGGAATATAACATCGAATCGACTGCTTTACGTCCGGTTGCAGTCGTCCAGCGTTTCTTCGGCCTACCGAAATACAGGCCGCCGGTCAGTTCCCGGACGACGATAAAATCGACGCCGCGGACAACTTCCGGTTTAAAATTAGTAGCATTCACCAGTTCAGGGTAAAGAAATACCGGCCTGAGGTTAGCAAATAGCCCCAGACCCTTTCTGGCAGCCAGGAGACCGTCTTCCGGGCGAACCTTGGCATTCGGGTCGTCCCACTTCGGACCGCCCACCGAAACTAGAATTACTGCGTCAGAGGCTTTACACATTTGTAAAGTCTCCGGCGCCAGGGCAGTGCCCTGCTCATCTATTGCCGCCCCGCCGACAAGTCCGTATTTCAGAATAAATTCATGCCCGAATTTCTGACCGATTTTCTGTAATATTTTTATCCCCTCGACGGATAATTCCGGCCCTACTCCATCACCCGGTAAAATAGCTATGTTGAACTTCACTTGATAACTCCCTTTCTATTGAATGCCGTTGCCAGTCCTGAATAAATCAAGACGAAGCAATCTCATACATTACGTTATTATTTAACTAACTCCCAGTTTCTTTTTCGTGTACTCAATCAACCCGCCGGCCGCGATAAGCTGGGACATAAATTCCGGGTATGGCCTGGCAGTAAACTCCTTATTACGGGTTATATTCTTAATTTTACCAGTTGCCAGCTCGACTTCCAAAATATCGCCTGTCTCGGTATTCTCTACCGCTTCCTCACATTCGAGCAAAGGCAATCCGATATCGATAGCATTACGGAAGTATATCCGGGCAAAGGTCTTGGCAATCACACAGGACACCCCAGCAGCCTTAATACAAATCGGGGCGTGTTCGCGTGAAGAACCGCAACCGAAGTTAGTGGTCGCCATAATAATATCGCCCGGCTTGACCCGGTTCACGAAATCCTTATCGATATCTTCCATACAGTGCTGGGCTAACAGTGCCGGCTCGGACACGTTCAGGTAACGGGCAGGAATAATGGCATCCGTATCCACATTGGCCCCGTATTTATGTACTTTTCCTTTTAACATGATGAACTCCTTGGATATTATCTTAATTACCGTGTAGTTGTTTTATCCTGGTCTTCTTAATCTTCCTTAATTCCTTTTTATATCTTTCTACCAGTTTATTGCAGGACTCGAAATCGGCACAGTCCCAGCACCCGGTATATTCTTTCTTCCGGGCACAAAGCCGGATTTTGCACCAGGGATTACCCCCGCCATCCCGGCAAACTTTTGTGCATCTGAACTTTGCTAAACCATCAAGTGACTTCTTGAAAGACTCGTACTCACCGAGAAAAGGGACATCCGTCCATAATTGCTTCAGTCCTGCGGTACGCAGTTCCCGCCGGAGTGCTTTAGCAGCTTCGGAGACCGTCTGTTTATAGCTGAAACAGTCCGCACAGTTCAGTCCACAGTAACCTATTATCATTAATTCTGCCTTAGCCATTCTCTCTCCTTTAAAGATAACCACGTTATGGCGAGACCAATGTCTTCTCGAAATCCTTTAATTTAAGCCTTTTCCCTTTAGCTTCGATAGTATGACCTTCTTCAGTTAAACGCTTTGCTTGAGCTTCCACACCGCCGGGAAATTTTTCGTTTAAAACACCGCCTTCTCTCAGCGTCCTCCAGTAGGGTGTAATTTTCTTTTTACCCTCCGCGGCATCTTCTTCTGCCGCCCGGGCAGCTATACCGACAAAAATGCCGGTCGTAATCGGTCAGCCGAAGCTGGCATTATGTTTTTTCGCCAGCCGTTCCCTGATGATATTGATGGTAATAAGTTTTCCGGCAGGTACGCTCCGCATAATTTCATCCACTTCAATCGGCGCTGGTATAACACAGGTACCCGTACCCCACTTTTTGCTCATAGACTCGCTGACTTCAACGACCTTGGGCATATCTTTGCTATCTAGTAATTTTTCCCGCGAGGAACGTTTTGGCGTAGCCATAGTTGCCCCCGTTCTACATCACTTCTTCCGGACTGGAAATCCGCCCGGTAATCGCGCTGGCCGCGGCTACTGCCGGACCAGCCAGGTAGACTTCCGATTTCGTATGACCCATCCGGCCGACAAAGTTCCGGTTCGTTGTGGAAATAGCTCTTTCTCCGGCTGCCAGAACACCCATATAACCTCCCAGGCAGGGCCCGCACGTCGGCATACTGACGGCGGCTCCGGCACGGACGAATATTTCCAGTAAGCCTTCTGCCATCGCTTCAAGATAGATTTGCTGAGTTGCCGGAATGACGATACATCGTAATCCCGGATGCACCTTCTTACCTTTTAAAATCTTGGCGGCTACCCGCAGGTCACTGAGTCGGCCGTTCGTGCAGCTGCCGATGACGGACTGATCCACTTCAATCTTGCCGACCTGGCTGATAGGTTTGGTGTTAGACGGCAAATGGGGCAGTGAAACCTGAGGTTCCATCCCGTTTACATCATATTCGATAACACGAGCATATTGAGCATCTTTATCCGCTTCGTAAACCGTATATTTTCGCCTGGCCCGTGATTTGACATATTCTTCGGTTTTCCTATCGAATTTGAAAATACCGGCTTTGCCGCCGGCTTCGATAGCCATATTAGACATCGTTAACCGGTCGTCCATTTCCAGGGTATCAATTGCTTCTCCGGTAAACTCCATTGAAGCATAGAGTGCCCCGTCCACACCGATTTGGCCGATGGTGTAAAGTATGAAGTCTTTTCCACCGACCCATTTACCCGGTTTGCCGTGATAAACAAACTTAATCGTCGTCGGGACTTTCATCCAGGTTTCACCGGTTGCCATTGCGGCGGCAATATCGGTAGAGCCCATGCCGGTCGCAAATGCTCCGAGAGCTCCGTAAGTACAGGTATGCGAATCAGCCCCGATAACTACATCGCCGGGTAAAACGATGCCCTGTTCCGGTAAAAGCGCGTGCTCAATACCCATCTGACCGACATCATAGAACATCACGCCGTACTCTTTCGCAAAGTCGCGCATAATTTTTGTCTGCTCTGCCGAAGCGATATCTTTATTCGGAACAAAATGGTCGGCTACCAGCACGATTTTCTTCGGGTCGAAAACCTTTTTCACACCGATACGGCGGAACTCGCGAATCGCAATCGGCGCGGTAATATCATTAGCAAGAATCATATCTACCTTCGGGTTGATAAACTCGCCGGGAGATAAGCTTTTCTTATCCGCATGAGCAGCTAATATTTTCTCTGTTAGATTCATCTTGTTATCCTTCCTGGTTGTCTAATTGGCCGGTGGTTTCGGTTCTCCGGGATGCGGTATAAGGAGTATGAGAAATACGATTATGGTTGCCACACCCGATAGGATGTACAGACCGCTGCCGGCGGCCATTCCGATAGCTGCTACCGCCCAGATACTGGCTGCGGTAGTTAAGCCTTCGACAATATGGGCCCGGGAGCGCTGTATAATAGTACCGGCACCTATAAAACCGATTCCCGAGACTACCCCTGCGGCAATACGCGAAGGGTCAGCCGTGGGAAAAGCGTAAGTAGATATAATCGTAAATAATGCGGCCCCGGTAGCAATCAGGATATGCGTCCGCAGACCGGCCGGCCGGTGGGCTCTTTCTCTCTGGAAACCGATAATTGCCCCCAGCACCGCGGCTAACAGTAACCGTAATGCCATTATCAATTCCGCATTCAATTCAGCTCTTCCTTGCCGGTTTTCCGGCTGATTGGCGCTCGGCAATTAGTCGGTTAAGTGCATTCATATAAGCCCGGCCGCTGGCTACGATAATATCCGTATCGGCACCGCGTCCGGTATAAGTTATACCGTCACTTTCAATCCTGATGACTACTTCTCCGATAGCATCGATACCTTCGGTCACCGATTTCACGCTGAATTCAGTTAAAGTATTCGGTACTTGTACTATCCGGTTAATAGTCTTATATACAGCATCAACGGGTCCGGTGCCTAAGGCTGCGTCTTCCAGTACTTTTCCACCGGGTCCGATAAGGCGTACCGCCGCAGTAGGAATGCCTCTGTCGCCGCTGGTTACCTGAATCCTGTCAAGGTGATATGTTTCGGCAACCGTGCGCTGCTCTTCAGCTACTAAAGATTCGATATCCTTATCCAAAACCTCTTTCTTCTTTTCCGCCAGGTCTTTAAACGCCTGGAATGCCCGGTTAAAACTATCTTCGGTTAAGTGATAACCCAGTTCAGACAGCCGCTCGCGGAAAGCATGCCGCCCGCTCAGTTTCCCCAATACCAGGCTGCTGGAGGGAATACCGACCGTTTTCGGGTCCATTATCTCGTAGGTAATCGGCATTTTTATCACACCGTCCTGGTGAATACCGGACTGGTGACGGAATGCATTACCCCCGACAATAGCCTTATTCGGTTGTACGGAAAAGCCCGTTAAATCGCGCACCAAACGGCTGGCATTATATATTTCGGTAGTATTAACACCCGTACTTAATTTGAAAAAGTCCTGCCGGGTCTTTATAGCCATTACGATTTCTTCCAGTGAAGCATTACCTGCCCGTTCACCAATGCCGTTAATCGTGCATTCTACCTGTCGGGCACCCTGCTTCACTGCTTCCAGACTGTTCGCTACGGCTAAACCCAGGTCGTTATGGCAGTGCACACTGATAACGGCCTTTTTAATATTGGTTACATTCTTAAAAATACCGCCAATCAGCTTACCGAACTCTCCGGGAATAGCGTAGCCTACCGTGTCGGGAATGTTTACGGTTGTTGCACCCGCATCGATAACGGCCTGCACGATGCGGTAAATAAACTCCGGTTCGGTACGACTGGCGTCCATCGGCGAAAATTCAATATCATCGGTATATTTTTTCGCTCGTACTATCGAGGCATACGCCAACTCTACTATTTCATCACGGCTCTTTTTTAACTGGTAAACCAGATGAACATCCGAAGCTGATAAAAACAGGTGAATCCGGGGACGTGCCGCAACTTTCAATGCATCCCAGGTGCGGTCAATTGCCTTCGGATTGGCATGGCACAGCCCGCAGATTATAGGAGTGCGGACCTCTTTCGCAATAGTATTAACCGCGGTAAAATCGCCTGGGGAACTGACGGGAAAACCGGCCTCGATGACATCTACGCTCAGACACTCCAGTTGTTTCGCAATCTGTAGCTTTTCCTGGACGTTTAGACTACCGCCGGCGGCCTGTTCCCCATCCCTTAATGTGGTATCGAATATAATTACCCTGTTCATAGTTAACCTTCCTCATACTTATTTTTTTGGTACAACCGATTTAGCCCCCCTCCTCTATCGAGAGGAAGGGGGTAATAAGTATGAGAGTAATTCCCATCGGGAAATCTTTTCGGGTTATAAATCTATAACAGGTATCCAATTTTTCTACTTCTTCAGCCAGGGCATCATCTTTCTTAAATCGGCACCGACAACTTCGATGGGATGCTCGGCTTCCATTCTCTTCAATGCATTATAGACCGGGCGGCTGACCTGGTTTTCCAGTATCCACTCCCGGGCAAAAGTACCGTTTTGAACCTCGGCCAGGATTTCGGCCATTTCTTCCCGAACCGTCTCGTTAATGACACGCGGCCCACGGGTAAAATCGCCGTATTTAGCGGTCTCACTGACCGAATTGCGCATGTGGGTTAGACCGCCCGTTTGGATAAGGTCGACGATTAATTTAAGCTCATGCAGGCACTCGAAGTAAGCTATTTCCGGCTGATATCCGGCTTCCACCAGAGTCTCCCAACCGGCTTTGATTAAAGCGGAAACACCACCGCATAATACGGCCTGCTCACCAAAAAGGTCGGTCTCGGTCTCTTCCGCAAAGGTAGTTTCGATAACGCCCGCCCGGGCGCATCCGATACCCATAGCGTAAGATAGAGCGAGTTTCAATGCCTTACCGGTAGCATCCTGTTGTACGGCAACAATCGCAGGAGTACCTTTTCTCTCGGTGTACATCTGTCTGACTAACGGACCGGGGGATTTAGGAGCAATCATCGTCACATCGACATCGGCCGGCGGGACAATCTGCCCGTAATGAATGTTGAAACCGTGGGCAAACATTAACATTTTGCCTTTGGTTAACCCCGGAGCGATGGCACTATCATAAATACCCTTCTGCAGCGTATCCGGTGCCAGCATTACTATGATATCGGCTTTCTTCGCCGCTTCTGCCGCAGACATTACGGTAAAACCGGCATCCTTAGCTTTCTGCCAGCCGGGTGTGCCTTTCAACTCAGCGATGATAACCTTGCAGCCGCTGTCGCGCAGGTTCTGGGAATGGGCATGACCCTGGCTGCCGTAACCGACTATCGCAATAGTCTTGTTGGCCAGCAGTTTTAAATTAGCATCCTTTTCGTAATATATTTTCGCCATTATTTCCTCCTAAAGTTTATCTTTTATTTTCCCTTTACTTTTTTCTGGCCTGCTGCTCGCCCTTTTTCCTCAATGAGAATCGGGCCGACACCACCCCGGGTCAGCGCAATGCGTCCGGTACGGGCTACCTCTTTAATACCAAAGCCACGTAATAAATTATATAACGATTGGATTTTATCTTCATCCCCGGTTACTTCGATAGTTACTGAATCCATGGCTACATCAACAATGTTCGCCCGGAAAATATCCACAATCTGGATTATCTCGCTCCGAGTCGCCGAATTTGCTTTAATTTTAAATAGAGCCAGCTCACGGGTAACTATATCCTCATTGGTAATATCCGATATTTTTACGACATCGATAACTTTAGCCAGTTGCTTGCGCACCTGCTCGACCATCGTCGCCGCACCGTTGACAACGATAGTAACACGTGATTGATGGGGAACTTCGCTCGGCCCAACAGCGATACTATCGATGTTAAAACCACGCCGCCGGAACAGGCTGGCGATTCGGTTCAGGACACCGGGCCTATCCTCGACAAGGGCAATTATCGTATGTTTCATAGTAGACATAACTTCACCTCTTTCCCGTGGCTTACATATTGCTCGCAGAGAGCTTAGCTAAATCTTTTAAGGGCTTTTTCCGCGGCTCTTCCAGTACTTCTGCTAAAGTCGCTCCCGGGACAACCATCGGGTATACATTTTCTTCCGGCTCGATAATAAATTCGACCAGGAACGGCCCGTCATAAGCCATTGCTTTTTCGACAGCCATACTTATATCGGCACGGCGCGTGATACGCAGACCGGGTATCCCGTAAGCTTCTGCAATTTTTATGAAATCAGGGCCATAAAGGGGAGTCGCAGAGTACCGCCTCTCATAGAAAAGCTCCTGCCACTGCCGGACCATACCCAGATAACCGTTATTCAATATGGCAATCTTAATAGGCATCTTTTCCTGTACGATAGTAGCTAGTTCCTGTATATTCATCTGGAAACTACCGTCACCATCGATGCACCAGACGGTATCATCGGGACAGCCTACCTGCGCTCCCATTGCAGCAGGCAAACCGAATCCCATCGTACCTAGACCGCCTGACGAAATAAAACGATTGGGCTTATCATACCAGTAGTGCTGAGCAGCCCACATCTGGTTTTGCCCGACACCGGTGGTAATAATAGCCTCGCCTTTTGTTGCCTCATATATCTTCCTTACGACATACTGCGGCAGTAACTCCGAGCATTCGCGGATGTTGGTCAACGGGTGCTCTTTGCGCCAGGTATCGACCTGATGCAGCCAATCGACATGCTTACCCGGATTTAAAAGCTTATTCAAAGCCTGTAAGACGACTTTTACGTCGCCTACAATAGGCACGTCGACACGAACGTTCTTGCCGATTTCCGCGGGATCGATATCGATATGGATAATCGAGGCATTGGGTGCGAAACCGTTGACACGGCCGGTCGCCCTATCATCGAAACGCATACCGATAGCAATAACCACATCGGCTTTGTCTACTGCCATATTGGCATAAGCCATACCGTGCATACCTAGCATACCATAGCTCAACGTATGCGATTCCGGAAAACAGCTGATACCTAACAGAGTGGTGATAACCGGAATCTGAGCAGTTTCCGCCAG
>JAFGLR010000012.1 GCA_016927955.1 Dehalococcoidales bacterium | reverse complement strand
TACCGCCCGGGTGCTCCGGCTCGCATCGGCGTCTTTTCTCTCCCTTGTCGCCTTCGATCCAGCAACTCTCGTAACCAAAAGGGATACCGCCGGTATGTTTACCTTCGACAGCCCGTTGCTCTAAACCCTTTCTGACATGAGTCCCTAAGGAATCGCTATAATATTGAGCCAGTATCCCGAGCATATGGGCGGTAAGGCGTCCCTCAGGGGTAGACCAGTCAATCTTTTCGGTAATCGAAACCAGACCGACATTAGACTGCTCCAGTATCCTTATGGCCTCTAAAGAGATACGGAGATTTCTGGCCCAGCGATCGAGGGTATGTACTACCACGACATCGAATTGCTTTTTCCCGGCGTCATCCAGGAGCTGTCGGAATACCGGACGGCGGGCGATGGCATCGACGTGGGCCGACTTGCCTTCTTCCCGGTAGACCTTAACGGGTTCCCAGCCTTTATGTTTACAGGCCTCATAGAAAAGCCGTTCCTGAGCGTCCAAAGAATGCCCTTCGACCTGAGAGAGGCTGGAGACCCGGAGGTATGCAACAGCTCTCATCAGCAGGTATTCTCCGTAGTGGTATTAGCCACCTTTTTTCGAGAAGCGATAGCCAGGGAAATTTCCGCCAGAGTATTTAAGAATTGTCTGACCATTACCTCATCCACTTCTTCATAATTACCGTCTTTTGTGTTGGACAGTGTATACGAAGCGCGTATACGTGTCAACAGGGAATCTAGTATTTTTTTCTTCTTACCGGGACTCATGCTTTAAAGCTTCCATTTTTTCGATTATTGTTTTCACATAGGGTGCGTAGGTAATGAAAGCGCGGTAGTGGCGGCCGTCTTTCGCACACAGCAACATAATAAAAGGCTTGCCCGACTTACGGCCTCGGGCTAACCTGACCAACAGTTGCTCCCCACAGATAGGGCATAACGGTAGCTTGTTATCTACATTGATGCTCTCACTCATAATCCCCTCCTTGAATCCAGGTAATTTTGGCAGAGTAAATAAAGGGCAGTCCCCCGGGTGTTAGGATTATTACCCGGCTTTTGTTTTGCTACCGGTAGAAAATCTGCCAGTACCTCTTCAACAACTGCCAGTTGATATTGGGTCAACTGGAACTGTAAATGCCTCAATCGAGCCGACTGGGCTTTTTGCCACTTTATTAAGTACTCGGCGACGGTTTCTTTGCCCATTGCAGCCATCCTATTAAGACTTTGTGCCGTTTCCGGGAGCAGTGAAAGAATATCCTCTTTCTCCATTGTCTCTAATACCTGCTGGAGTAATTCCGCCCTGAGCCCCAGATCGTCCTGGCCATGGATATGATTGAGTGCCTGTGCCAGCAAGCGGGCATTAGCATCATCCAGATTAACGGTTACACAAGGCAATTGTTTTATGCCGGCTTCTTTAAGTACTTTCAACCGCTGGTTACCGGAGAGTACCTCGTAACGCTCATTATCGATAGGGCGGACCACCATGTTTTCCACAATACCGTAACGCTTAATGCTTTCTTTTAGCCGGGATAGCATAGCCTCATCCATCTGGTTGGCATTCCAGGGAGCCTCTTTAAGCCTTTCGATTTCCAGATCAGTTAATTTCATTTGAAACGACCTTTTCTCTCTTAGGGTAGGGGAGTACTGGCACTAACAGACGGCACCGCCAGGAATCATCTAAAAACTTGATATAGCGGTGCTTTGGTAGCTGAGCAACCAGTTTTACATAAAGACCATGTTGTGAGAGGTAACGAATCGAATGGGAACCTAGAGAATGAGCTAATGTTCGGGAATGACGGGGTCTACCATCACCGACATTATATAAAGGCATGCTTGACGAAAGCCCTGTGTAAAGCCAACCGCCAGCTTGATAAACCGTACCGACATGTTTTGCCGACGGATCGCTATATGCAATTATGAATTTCAGGTCAGTATAACGGTGCAAGTACCGGTTTAGAATTCCCAAAATGCGTGATTCGCTGTTAGAAGGCAATTCGTCGGATAACCATAGTCGAGTCAGGCAAATGCAATCTTCCGGTGTAGCTTCTTTTACGAGACGATAAGCCAAAAATGGTCCAACCCCGAAAGTTACGGCCCCTAGAAGCCTGTTATTCAGAAAGATACCGAAGGAAAGCTTCGTACCGCCGGGCAAGGAATGGAGATAATGCTCGCGTTCGAGGAGTTTCTTAGCCGCTATTTTTGGTATTGGTTTTACTATAATTTCGTGGAGCGCCGCTGTCGGATTCGAACCGCATCCTTCATCTTGGGTAGATGCTGTGCTGCCGATCACACCCGCGGCGCCTGTTATTCTCTTCTCCCAGGGATTAATTCCGTTTTCCATAATTCCGTTCCTCAGACAATAAAAAAGGGCACCGGATAAAACATAGCTTTACGCTTGCTTTATCCGGTGCCCTCTCGTTACCGAGATACTTAGCTGCTGCCGGGCTTTTAAGAGCCCTTACGGAGCTTAAGGATAAAAATAACTTACCTTATTCAATTAAGATAATGATAAAAGAAATAGGAAGTTAATGTCAATACCCTTGTGGTAATGATTCAGGATATAGTGGTTCATGATTTGTTGCTAAAGGTCCAACTATCCGTTCCAGGCGAAGTACAAAAAATTTTATCTTTCGGTACAACATCCGGTTCACCACCTGGTTCAGAAACAGTTTTTTACACTGTCGGAAAGTATTTACCCTGTACAGGGTAAAGGGTGTAAACTAAAGCGCCGGTGCAAGCGCTGGGAAACAACATTTTTAAGTCTGCAGTTACTGCGTAAAAGACCCGCACGAACCGGAGCCGGTACTTTAGTTTGGGGAATTAAACCATGAATATTGATAATAAACCCGGTGGTAAGATGCGAATTCTATTCTTATGCAGCGGGAACACCTGCCGTTCTCCCATGGCGAAGGTTATTATGGAGCAAGGGCTAAAAATAGCCGGCCGACTTGACCGGTTTGAAATAGACTCAGCAGCTTATGATAGTCTTACTTCAAACTGTGCCAGTAAAGAAGCCAGAGAAGTCATCCGGCTAAAATACGGTGAAGATTTACTCGCCTCACATCGACCGAAGCGGGTTACGCCGGTCCTGTTACAATGGGCTGACCTAATACTGGTTATGACCGGACGAATAAAGAAAGGTCTTCCCCCTGATAGGGTTTTCACTCTTAAAGAGTTTGCCGGTGATAACGGTGATGTAGTGGACCCAATCGGGCAGGGGTTAGGGGCATACCTGACATTAGCCGCGGAAATCTCGAGGGAGATGACAAAGATAATCTCCAGACTTACGCAGGATTAAGCGTAACTTTCCGTATACCGGGGTTTCTGCCTACCGGATATCCGGTCGTCCGCTAATTGCTTTAAGGGTACGAAATACGGTCCAGGTGAGGCTATTTCACCTGGACTACCAATCTGGACTATGACCCCTGTTGACAAACCCCAAGTTTTGCATTATGTGTACACGTAGACAAAGTAAGGAGGTGTCTTAAGATGGTTACACTAACCGAGACTATCTATGAAAAACTAATAGGGGCATCTAATGATCCGGCTGCCCTGGAGGAGGTGTATCATGAATACTCAAGTTCCAAGGGGCCGTTTTACTCGGCTCTGGCCAAGGCGACGGCATCAGTAACCGGGCGGTTAAAGGAGATATCCCAGAAGTGTGAGGCGGCGGACAAGCACTATAATGAGAAACAACAGCAAATCGAAAATTCGGAGCACAAGCTGGTTGCTTTGGATAAAAACATCACAACAAAAAGCGAGGCAGAGAATAAACTCGACGGTAAACTGAAAGAGAAACAGGAGCTACTCATCATGGTTAAGGAAGTTGAAGGACTGGGCTTTGGCACCTCCGAACTGTCCAAGTTGAGGGAAGTTATTAATAACATAGCGGAGAACCAAGGAATACTGCCGAAAGAAGCCATTCCGGTATTTTTCCAGAAAGTTGACCTGTACCAGACTGTCGCTTTTTTCGAAGAGGACGTAAAGATTGCCGGTAGCGCGGCCGAGAAAGCGAAGGCCGAAATCGAACTCTGGCAAACTAAGGCAAAAGTCGCTGAAACGAAATCAAAAGCCCGCATTGATTCCATCGAAGCTACGGAGAGAATACTTGCCCGGGGAGTAAAAGAGGCGGACCTATTACAATGGGACCGTATATTAAATAAAATCGGCGTTCCGCCGCAGGACGTAGCTGATACCCTGGAAAAGTTTGGTTCTCAAGTCAAAGCGTTGGAACAACTCACCAAACAAATTGAAAATGGAAAAGCGACTGCGGATTTGTTCGGAAACCAGATCAAGGAACTTTTTAAAGAGCGGGATAAGGTTTCCAATACTATTGGTGCCCTGCAGAATGTTGCGGTAAAAGCGGTTGACAAGACGGCGCAATCGGCAACCGGCACGATGGATATGATGGCAAAAAAGGCCGTGGAACGAATTTCAGAAGAAGGTAAAACGGCTGAAGACGTAGTAACCCAGGTCGGTAAGCAAATAATCACCGAAATGACCGGCATACTTCAGCAGGTCATGGGAAGTATCAACAAGCTCTCTGATAAGGCTAAGGAATATGGTATCCTCGAAAGAACATGTGGTGAGCTTGGTAGAGAAATTATTTTAGCACGAGCGATTAGAAATCGGACGCCGGAAAACTGGAAAGACATTGCGCCCGGCGATGTGCAAGAGATCCTCGCTGCATTACTTTTTTGGTGCGGATTGGATGCAGAGAATAATCTACTCATGCCAGGCGCTCCGAGTGATCTTTCCTCGAAATTTTATGCTCATACAGTTTATGACAAGATATATCTTGATGAGGTAATTAGGTGGGTTTCACGTTGCCCATTTGGTAGTTAAACCCTGGGTATTTGTATTTTGCCTATCTACATCATTGTCATAATCGGGCTTAATTTTTCATTTCATCGTGTTTTTCTTTATACAAATGACAAATTACCAAAAAGGTATATATTGTCTAATCTCCCTATCGGGTGTATAATTGGCATAATCCGAAAGTCCTCTTTCTTAGCAAATTTTGGTTATGACGTTGCATGAATATTAAAACGATATTCAATTGTCGGTATGGACTTTTACAGGTAATTCCTACGTTTTATCAAAGTAGTTAAACTTAAATAAGTACGATATTTCTATAATAGACAGCCATGAAAATGGGGAAATAATCGAATTATGAATAGTAAACTATTTAGAGACACAATAAATTCCAAAGATACTACTTATCTTATGGTTCGCGATTGTACGCGGCCTGAAATATTTTCTGGTAAAAATTTTATGGAACATTTATGGAATCGATATCATGAATACGCGGACAAAGATTTTCCACAGAAGCTATCTGAAGATTTTCCAGCTCGCTTTTGGGAAATGTATCTTACTTGTACGCTACTTGAAAAGTCTTGTAGCGTATGCCCAAGGCTCACATATGCTAAAGGTCCTGATATAAAAATCCTCAATCCTTGTAATTCTATATACTTAGAAGCTGTCACTCCTTCTGAAGGCATTTCGGACAATAAAGATAGAGTACACGAGATGCCATTAATGACGGCCGTAAAAGTTCCAGATGAAGAAATTACTCTCAGATATTGCAGTGCTATAGCGGATAAGTTTGAGAAATATAAGTCATATCTTAAAAACAACTCCATTTCGTCTAACGACGTGTACGTTATTGCATTAAACTCATGTAAGATAAAACAGGCGATAATGGAAACTGATATACCGCGAATATTAAAAGCAGTCCTTCCGTTTGGTGATCCACAGGTAACTATTAGTAAAAGAGCGGGTGTAAAGCCTTATTGGAGTTATCAATATAGGGACAAGATTTATCGCTATAATACTAGCTCGGTTCCAACCGATTTATTTCTCAACCAAAATTACGATGGATTAAGTGGTATTCTATATTCAAGAACAGATCTCTTTAACAAGCCCAAAAGAATGGGTGATAATTTCATTTTCATACATAATCCTTTGGCAAGAAATCCGCTTCCTCATGGGTACTTCAAATTCGGGATGGAATATTATATTAACTTAGAGACGAATTCCTTGAATAGTAAAGATTGGTCATATTACGAACAGTCTTGACGATCTAGATTGAGCTGCCTCGAAATTTGATAGGCTTAAGAAGAAGTCTAAAAGATATTGCCAGGTTTTATGCGTAACAAACGTAACAAATATTTTCCAAAAAGGTAATAGAAAAAAACTGTACTATTTCGAGACTGGTTTCAGCTCACGGAAGTGCTTTCTAAAAAGACTACTATTTTTCTAAAAATATATTACCCTTCAATAAACACCGGTATATTTGCATTTCTATACTTATAAAATATCGCCTAAACATATACTGATCATTAGTCAACCATTATAAAAAGAAATAAGAATTATTATATGAATATTAACAAGAATATCTAGATATAGATTTGCCTATATAAACAAATTTAACAGACATATAAAGACCTTGGCTAATAATAATCTAAGCCAACCGCAAATAAGGTTAAAAACGGGGTAGGCTCAAGAGAATAAATTATATAATTACCTGTTAGGAGTATTCACATGGCTGTTGATTAAGAAAAAAAAGGCAAAATCGCAGTTATCACTCTTAACCGGCCCGAAGTATTAAATGCAATCAATCCTGAATTAAGCAAGGAATTAACCGCCTCGATATTGGATTTTCGCGATGACCCGGATATGTCTGGGAAAACCGCGGTATTGGCTTAAAGCTTTTCCAGATATTCCTCAGGGTTATTAATAAAATCCTTATAGAGGTGGTACATTTCTGTATCTTTATAGCTGATCGTTTCCACCGACGTCTTGTCAAAACTGTATATCGTCGCTTCCGGAAAGGCTAGCAAAATGGGTGAATGGGTACTAATAATAAACTGGGCTTGGCCGGCTTTACTATTATTTTTCAGAATCTGTAGCAACTTAATCTGACTCTTCGGCGAAAGAGCGGTTTCTGGTTCATCCAGAAAGTAGAGTCCCTTGATTTTATAGCGAGCTTTAAAAAAAGCTAATAAGGATTGTCCATGAGACTGCGCCAATAGAGAGTTACCACCGAAATAAGGCAGTATTCCCGGGCTAGCACAAGCCCATTCATCCAAAAAACGGGCAAAGTCCTGAAATATTTGAGAT
The DNA here is from genome assembly GCA_016927955.1 of Dehalococcoidales bacterium. GTDB lineage: Bacteria > Chloroflexota > Dehalococcoidia > Dehalococcoidales > JAFGLR01 > JAFGLR01. Next base: position 36,714 of record JAFGLR010000012.1, on the reverse strand, counting down.
GCAAAGAATGTACCCGGCACGGAACCATTAACCCAATCTATCTCAATATATTTATAAAGTTCATCTTCATAAGAATTATACTGGTAGCGATTGTGCTCGGTATCCTCCCAGATATGTATATGACACCGGCGACAAATGGCTTTTAACAGGGTGGATTTTCCGGTCCCGTTTTCCCCTACGAAGAAAGTTACCGGACGAGTAAAGGAGATACTGTCGGTATTTTGCAGGATGCTCAAGTTAAAAGGGTAAAAATCCCTGGTAGGAAATTCCTGTGATGAAATCGTTATCCGATTGAGATGCATTAGTTGTTCCCCTCTGACTGAAATATTATTGCATTACCGGTCTGCTACCCAAAAAGTGTGGTCGAAAAGATAACGCGATTTTTCTGCTTTATGAAGGAGTTAATATTAGACCATATTATATATTAGTGCGAATATTTATTCCAGAAAGAAGTCTTTTTAGAAATCAATTCCATGGGTTAAACCAGCTTCAGGGTAATACGGTTTTATCCATTACCTTTTTGGGAAATATAACCATTGTTTGGCAAATCGAAAAATTATAGTATCGTTGTCCCGGTTTTTTAGAGGAGATATCAGGTAGCCCGTATTCAATCTTTTCATCTATGTTAAATTTCGGCTCTCAACCAACGGCTGGTCATTTGTTATAACGAGTGTCTTTGTTCCCCTGATACTATTAAAATGAAGCGTGTCAACTCTCAGTTTGACCGCATAGTTGTTATAAGGGACTATAACTTATCGAGAATTGAGATTAGTTCTTATTAATAGTTTCCGCCGTCATCCAGTCTACGTTTTTTAACTAATCAGTTTATGCGTTTATGCGTTACGAATTGCTATGTTTTGCCCTGCCAAATATTCATAAAGAGTTGCTTCAGTTGTTCTTCTTTACACTCGCAGGGGCTTGAATACATATTAACGTCTTTCGCCGCCAGTACGACTAAACTATCTAACTTTGGTTTCATTTGGTCCTCGGTTATACCGAGGTCTTTTAAGCACAAAGGTTCGCTGATTTCTTTTTGTAATTCCTTTATCTTAGCGACAATCTTTTTTGCCGCATCTGCGTCGGAGCTAGCGTTAATACCGGCAAATCTGGCGGCTAAACCCAGTTGTACCAACGGATTAGGTGCATTGGCAATCGCAGGATTTGTAGCTATAAAGTCAATTGAATAAGTCAGGGCTACACCTATCGACCTGCCGTGAGGAAGATTAAAGACCGACCCTAAAGCATGTCCGAGAGCGTGACTTAAAGAAGTATTACTGTTGCCGAAGCCGATACCGGCTATAGTTGCGGCGTTCTGCATCTTACCTCTGGCGATTAAATCGCTTCCATCGGCACAGGCTTTGGGCAGCCATTCGAAAGTCAGTTTCATCGCCTGGAGGCACATACCGTCGCTGAAATCAGTCTGCTGCCGGGCGGTTAAACCATCGATGGCGTGACCGAGCACGTCCATACCGGTACTTGCCGTTAATATTTTGGGCATGCCCGCGGTAAATTCCGGTACCAGCAAGGTAATATCGGGTAATATTTCCGCATTGGCGAACCCGATTTTACGGTGGTTCGCCGTATCAGTCACGACAATTGCCCAAGTGGCATCCGAACCGGTGCCGCTGGTGGTGGGAACGGCCACAAATTTCGCTTTTTTCCTCAAATTCAGTTTGCTGCGTGGGTTTACCGCTACTAAGTCCGACCCGGTCATTTCTGGCCTTTCATATAAAACCCAGGCGGCTTTGGCGGCATCGATAACCGAGCCGCCGCCAAAGGCTAATATTAGCTGGGGATTATGTTCTTTAAGAACTTGGCTGGCTTCGACTGCCAGATCTACCGAAGGTTCCCGGTTCGCCCCGTCCCAGATATTGACCTCATACTCGGCGGCTTTAACAACTTCCACAATCGGGGTAGCTGAGGCAGCCATGACTTTATCGGTTATAATCGTGGCTTTAGTACCTCTACCTTCTATTTCAGAGCCGAATCTTTTCAGCATACCGCTGCCAAAAAGAACTTTTGGACTAAAAAAATACGGCATTTTCCATTTCTCCTTTCAATAATTAAGCGTACGGGTCTTCTCTTTCATCGATCCCGGAAATACTCCGGGCGAACTTTTGCTTGGCTGCCATATCGGTTTCCCGCTCAATCATGATTTTTTGCGCTTGCGGGGAACCGGCGCCGTGCAGCGATTCGGTACGGTAACTGGGTGCCGTTAGTCCGAAAGCCATAGCGTGTATCAAAGTAAGCATCCTGAAACGTGCCTCAGTAGGTATATCCGCCACGCCTCTGAGATATTTATCGACATAACTTCCTATTTGCGGATGCCTGAGGTCCGCTTCCGAAGGTAATGTAACCAACAGTCCGCCGGAAATATCTTCCGCTAAACGGCACATTTCGTACGGAAAACGGGTCACGTTATGCTTACAAATGTTCGCCAGCAGCGTATCTACCTGGAAATTACCGGCCAGTGTCTGCTTGCCTTCATAGGAACAGGCCAGGCCGCAGGAATACATCGTCTCGCACAGATGTATAATCTCCCCGAGTTTTTCTTTTATATGAGCGGCTTTACGTGTGCCGTTATAATCTGCCATCGAGGCTGCCGCACCGATTAACACATCTCCGATGCCGGGCTTGCAGCCGCCGTAACTCTGCCGGTGATAAGCCGCAAATCTTTCCACCATCATGATACTGAAATCATACTCGCCGCACATAAAGACTCTTTCCCAGGGAACGAATACATTATCATAAATAGTCAGCGTCTCTTGACCGCCGAAATTGAAGTTGCCTACATCGATATCTCCGTCTTCAAGTTTTCTGGTATCGCATGACTGCCGCCCGTAAATTAGTATGACGCCCTCCGCATCGGTGGGTACGGCACAGCTTACGGCGTAATCTTTATCCGCCTCACGCATCCTTAGAGTCGGCATAAGTAGCTGTTCGTGCGCGTTGGCGGAACCGGTCTGGCTGGCTTTAGCTCCCCTGATGACTATGCCGTCTTTACGCCTCTCAACAACACGAATGAACATATCCGGATCGGCCTGCTCACTGGGAGCAATACCTCGGTTCCCTTTAACATCTGTCATCGCTCCGGCCACGCATAAATCGTTTTCCTGAACGTATTTAAGCCATGCTTTAAAACGATTATGGTATTCTGCCTTGTATTTCTGGTCGATTTCGTAAGTGGTACTGTAAACGGCATTAATCGCGTCCATCCCGACGCATCTCTGGAAACAGCAAGCAGTTCGCTGTCCTAATAGCCGCTGCATCTTTATCTTTTTGACCAGGGCTTCCGTACTCATGAATAACGAATTGAATCTGTTAGTCTTTTGTCCGGTAAAATTCGAAGAAGTTGTTGCTAAGTCTGCATTCTCCGATTCGCCGGCAATTTTATATGTCATAGCGACGGCATTTATTGAAGGCCGGATAATCGGGTTGTTAACCCAATCGTTCACTTTCTTTCCTAATAAGTAAATGTTGGAATGTAATTTACTCAAGCTGTCAATATACTGCTTAGCCGTTTTCAAGAACACCACCCCCTAACTTATTTTCAACGTTAGCCGTTTATGATTCTGTTTTAGACGTCACCACATCTGAATAAGAATAATGGTATAGTTTAGGAATCTTTAAATGTCTCCCCTTTGGATATCCTGTTTCATCAGATTAATAAGCTCGATGTTGTAATTACGAGCAAACTGCTTTGCCGTATCGTCCGGCCAATCATAAAAGCCTTTGCCGCTCTTAACACCGGTTTCGCCACGCTCGACTCTTTCTTTAATTTGTTGCCATATCTCCCCGCCGCGTGCCTTGGCGTTATTATAAAAGAAATCCAGACCGATGATATCATAACGCATAAAGATACCGGTGAAGGGTATACGGCGGCCGAAGCCGAAACGGATTAATTCATCAACAATCGTCGGATCGCAACCTGTATCATCGACAAACTTACGGGCAACATTTTCGATAGGATGTTGAAGGGCATTACCCCATCCAGCTGGCCCGGTAGGTAGTTCGAGCTTTTGCAGAACGACTCTTTTATGCATACTGCGTAAGACTTTTGCCAGTTTTTCCAGATAGAGCGGATTGGTTCTTTTCCCGCCGATAACTTCAACCAGCGGTATAAAGGGGGCTGGATACCAGTAGTGAGTAATTAGAATTCGCTCCGGATGGTGTTTAACGTTGGCCGCACAGTCATCAACCCTCATTGTAGAAGAGTTGGTTGCCAACGTAACATCCGGGGCACAAAGCTCATCAAGCTGGGCAAAAACCTGTTGTTTTAGGGTTAAATTCTCTGATACCGCTTCGACAATATGGTCGGCGTCTTTCACCGCGTCGGCTATATTTAGGGTCGTTATTATTTTAGATAAAGCTACTGCCGCCTCATTATCCCTGATTAATTCCGTTTCTACCATTAAATCTAAGTCGGCACGGATATTTTTCATTGCATGTTTCAGGGCTTCCTCTTTGATATCCTGTAAAGTAACATCGTAACCGTAACGGGCAAATTCCACACTGATACCACTACCCATCTGCCCGGCCCCTATGATGGCAACTCGTTTGATTTCCCTTTCACTCATATTAACCTCCGGTATTATCTATTTCTTTTGCTTTAACCGAGTATTATTTACCCTGAAACACCGGCGGTCTTTTTTCACGAAATGCTTTGACGGCTTCTTGATAATCCTCTGTGGTAACACAAATGGCGTTAGCCCTGGCTTCGTTCTCTAAAGCGGACTTGAAACCTTCACCCCAGGATTGGTAGAGGGATATCTTTGCCAGTCCGATGGCAATGGTAGGGCCTTTCGCCAAACTTGTTGCGAGTTCCCTTGTGGTGTTTAATAACTTGTCTTTAGTCACCACAAGGTTTACTAATCCGATTCTTTCCGCTTCTCTGGCGTCGATAGCCTTGCCTAAAAAGATAAGCTCGCAGGCTTTGGCTATGCCGGCAATACGTGGGAGAAGATGGGTAATGCCTGCTTCAGGATGAAGACCAAGCCTGCTAAAACCAAAACCAAAAATAGCTTCTTCAGAGGCTACTATTATGTCGCAAGCCAGACAAAAGCCCAGCCCGGCCCCGATGGCCGGTCCGTTCACCATGGCGATAACTGGTTTCGGTATTCTCCTCAGGTCAAACATTTGTTTTTCCTGGGATATTATCGCCTGTCTCATTTTCATCGACTTTGGCATATCGTCCGGCGGGGGGGTATCTCCGGAAAAATCATTACCGGAACAGAAACCACTCCCGGCGCCGGTGATAATAACAACTTTAATAGCCGGGTCGGCGGCTACATCATCCTTAGCAATAATAAACTCGTCCAGCAGTTGCGGGTTAAAGGCATTACGTTTTTCGGGCCGGTTTAATGTTATCGTAGCTATCCCGTCAGATTTTTCTAAAATGATTGTCTGGTAATCCATAAAATAATACCTCCCGAAGATATAACCTTGTATTCTATACTAGCCCGGCTTTTGGTGAGGGAACAGGGTTATTTACCCTGCCAGTTCGGTTTTCTCTTTTCGACGAAAGCCCGGCCGGCTTCTTTAAAATCTTCTGTAGCAGTAATACGGTTATGTAATTCTCTCTCGATTACGAGCCCTTCTTCCAGCGGTACGTCATATCCTCTTATTATAGCCTCTTTGGCGGCTCCGACCTGCAGCGGGCCGGCCTGACAGATAGTCTCTGCCCATTGCATCGCCGTGGTTATAAGCTGTTCGGGAAGTACAACTTTATTGACCAGACCAATCCGGTAGGCTTCCTGGGCATCTATTGGCTGCCCCATCAGTATTAGTTCCGCTGCTTTCGCACGAGGGATGAATCGAGGCAGTCGCTGGGTCCCGCCGGCGGCGGGAATAACGCCTACGTTAACCTCGGGTTGGCCGAAACGTGCATTCTCCGCGGCAATTCTTAGGTCACAAGTTAAGGCTAATTCCAGGCCGGCACCCAGACAGTAACCCTGTATCGCCGCTATAAAGGGTTTCCAAATCCGGTCTGGCCGTACAAAAGTGTCTGTCTCCGACCTTTTTGCGGTTCCAAATTTGCTTTGCTTGATGTCCGCACCAACACAGAATGATTTTCCGGCGCCACAAATAACTGCAACCCACAAATCAGGGTCGTCACGGAAATCTAAAATGAAAGAGTTAAGCTCATTCTTTAATTCGGGGTTAATGGCGTTTAACACTTCGGGCCGGTTAAGGGTGATAACTGCGATTTTATCTTTTTTCTCGTATTCGACAGCCATATAATAAACTCCTGTTAGATAATTATAGAATTTATTCTCTAGAACCTCCCGCATCTCCTCTTAGATTACGGTTGACTTTGATAATTGTCAGCCGAGGTATTTATGTTTCCAGCAATATTAAGTTTTTATCCGGGTTTGTTAATCTATACACTGATAATAATTATTTCTTTTCGTATTATATTATTATTTTCTTATAGTACGCAGCCATTAAAAGGCGACTTTATCTTTTCCTTTAAGACCGAGCATCTGTCTAGCTTCCGCTGGTGTGGCCGGGACTATGCTCAACTGTTCCGCTATCTTAACTACTCTCTCAACCTGTTCGTAGCTACCTCTGGCTAATCTGCCGTACCCGCAATAGAGATTGTCCTCCAACCCAACTCTAACGTTACCGCCCAAAGCCAGGGTTACTGCGGCAAGCGGTATTTGGTCTTTACCTACGGCAGCTACCGACCAGGTAAATGCTCCTATTTCTTCTCGGATTTCCTGTAATATATACATAAGCATTGAAGGTTTAGCGGACATACCTGTAAGGCCCCCCATAACGAACTGGATATGCGGCGGCCGGTCTATCATTTCGTTTTCCAGCATCCATTTTATGGCCCGTATTTGGCCGGCGTCCCATACTTCCAATTCCGGTTTGGTATTATTTTCGCGGTCGGCTTTACTGAAATCACGTATCATTTTATGAGTATTGGTCCAAACCTTATCCTCACCGAAGCGCTTTTCTTCCCACGCGTATTTAAAACCCTTAGCTTTCATACGCTCATATGTGGCCAAATTACTACCGTTACTTAAAGAACCAAGATTAAGTGTCGCTAATTCCGGCTTAAACTCCGGTACTACCGCAATACGCTGTTCCGGTGTACCGGCACCCCCGGTGGTAATGCATACAATAACGTCGCACCTTTTTTTTATATCCTCGAGTATTTCACGAAATACTTTCAAATCCGGAGTCGGTTCCCCGTTTTCTGGTTTACGAGCGTGAACATGTACAATCGCCGCTCCTGCTTTATACGAATTTACGGCATCGTCAGCAATCTGCTGCGGGGTCAGCGGCAAATAATCCGACATAGTCGGTATCGGCCCGGAACCGGTAACTGCCGCCGTAATAATTACCTTACGTAATAGTTTTTCGCCATCTGCTAGAGCCATATTACCATCTCGTCAATTAATTTATTTTCCGCCCAAATAATCTTTCTTTGGTACGTTTATTTTACCAGTTATGAAGGTGCCAGGTTATTAGGGTCGAGAATTTGTTTGATTTTCCTTTCCGTTTCCGGGTAGTTTTCCCAGGCTTTACCATAGATATTAGGATTAGGTAACATCGGATAACAGCCTGTGGCCAGGAAATCCTTATCGCAATCATTCATTAACAGGCCCAGTACGCTTTCATTCTCAATGGTGGTAAACCGGAGGCTTTCTTCCTTACCGGCATGACCTATATCATAAAGGATGAGCCAATTGGTAGTCCCGTAATCCTCGAATATCTTCGGTACGTGTGTCTTGGAATGCTTATTAACTATCTCCGCCGCTTTTAGAGCATGGTCCAACGATTCAAAAAGAATTACTGAAGTAAACCGGCCGCCGGCCAGGTTGGAGACGATGGCATCCGCAGACATAAAATGAGTCTGGTCCTGTAAGCCCCGGCTGGCCTTTGCTTCACCTCCATACGATTTACAAATATCGAGCAGCACGTTTTCTTCGTAGGCCAGTCTTTTGTCTGCTCCGGCGCCGTAAAGCAATATCCGGCAGGTTGTCCGTTCCGGATTTTCACGAGCAGCGGGACCGGTAACGTTATTCCAATCGTCCCAGAAGGCCGCCGAACCCGTCTTTTTATTAGGGCCGGTGGCTCTGGCTTTGGCCATAGAAAAAAACCAGGGCGGCACCGTCATCATCAATAAGCCGATCTCGCATTTTCCTATTTCATATAAAGCATCGACGGCGGTTTTCATAGTTGGGAAAACCAGATTATACCATTTAAACCGGTTCGCCGGCAGGGTTAAAGTTGTAGTGGGAGGATCTCCCACAGGTATCAGTCTCTCCTTAATGAAAGGAAAGATACGGATACCCATTTTGGTAATAACGCCTTTTTTAGCCGGGCTGCCGTACCCTGAACTAACTAATAAACCCCGCAGGTCCGGTCCCGGCCCTTCACCCCAGAAATATGAATCTGATGTAGCTACCGAGCCGACTTTTACGATTTCACCCTCCGGAGTCACCCATTCCAGAGCAAGAATGCGGCGGTAGCCTCTGTCGCCGAGTCTATAAGACGCCGCTCCTTCTCCCATATAAGAGGCATTAGCTAATACGGAACACTGCCCGCCGCTCAACGGCATGAATGTCATAAGGCCGCGTTTAAATAATTCGGCCTGTAACGGGGCGGAAGCAACACCGGGTTCCACGACCGCATACAGATTAGCCTCGTCTATCTTAAGTTTTCTCATACGTTTCAGGTCAATTACGACAAGATTTTCCCGACGGATTCCCGGCGGGTTAGAATTATAACTGCTGGATGCAACAAAGTTGAGTCCATAACGGTTACATATTTTAATGATGCCCTGTACCTCTTCAGCAGTTTCCGGTTGAATACTGCAGACCGGTCTCGTTTGTGGAGGAGGCGTATTATCTTTCGGACGGTCGGGGTCGCTGCTTCTATACCCACCCGTCGGACGGTCGGCTTCGCATACCGCCGGGTCATTACTGACCCAGTCAGTCCCTACTACAGATTGAAATGCCTCATAAGCTTCTTGCGGTAAAGCCATAACTAACCTCCTATAATGCCCTGACCATTATTTCCGTTATGTCGTAGACTTTCATAGCCGCTTTTTTGTCATCGACCGCTTTAAGCAGGAGTTCTTTTTCCGCCGGACTGGGGGTTATAATAGCCTCAGCTCCGGTAGCTATGGCCTCTTCGACTCTCTCTCCGGCCGTCCAGAGGGCAAAATCCGGGAATGCCTGAGGAACCCCACCGGTGCTGCCGACACTCCAGGCGTTGCTGCGGTTCCGTTCCATCTCCACCAATTCCAGGGCAGGAATGGACTTTAGAACGTCCCGTGGTGAATCGTAAATACCCCTGTCCCCGCGCCGCCATTCCTTGCCCAGAGGAATAGTCCCATCATATTTCGGTTCCCATTCCTGCCACGGTTCACTGAGACGGCCTAAATTACAGGAATCATGGTAAGTAACTTTCATAGGTATAATATTATTAAAAGTAAACTCACCGTCTTTTATCAATTGAGAAAAATACTCCGTGATATGCAGGACGGTATAAGGCATATCTTTGGTGGATTTCTTTAGAAGTTTGGGGTAATCGACTTTAAGACTTTTATAGCATTCGGCGCTGCCTGTAATAACCGTTTTCGCCCCGGAGGTCTCGATTGCTTTGACATTATGTGCTGCCAATTCGCGGGCGAGGTCTAACTGGCCGGTCGCCGTGATATCGTTCCCGTCGCAGGTTTCATCGGCTAAAAGCCTGAACGGTACACCGGCTTTAGTAAGTAATTCAACCGTGGCTACAGCCAGTTCAGGTTGCTTGTAGGCAGCGTTACACCCGACGAAATAGATAATATCCGCTTCCGGTGCCGGTTTATAACTCTTAGGGACCCAGGCGAATCTCTGCTCGGGCGGCAGACCGTACTCGTTACCGGTCTTGCGTACGTTATCTGCCATCGCTTTATGGGCAGGTAATAAGTGACCTTTCTCAACACACCTCGCTCTTAAGGTCTCGATAACCTGCAGGACTTCGATATCAAGATTACGTTTACACCGGCTATCACAGGCGCCGCAAAGGGTACAATGAAACAGGGCATCTATCAGCTTGGGGGTAAATTCGAGAGTGCCTTTCTCCTCAGCCTGAGCCGAATAACAAAAACCCTGGGGCGAATAAAGATTGAAGGCATATTTAGTGTCTATGGGGCACTGGCGAGAGAATCTCAGGCTATTTACCCAGTTCATATCGATATACTTACAATAAGAACATCTCACACATAAACTTGCGTGACGTTTATATTCTTCAATATCCATTATTTCGTACCCCTATTTTTGTAATCATTAAAAGCAAAGCCTGCCGGGCGACATTACCATATTAGGGTCCAGGACTTTCTTTAGCTTTCGCAAAGTCGCCGTGTAACTGGCGGCCCGGTTGTAAACCATATTAGCTATAGGGCCGTATGGCCGGCTGAAAAAACCACCCTTATCTAAAACAGTGGAGGCAGCCTCCAGGTACATCTTGTTAACCGTATATGCTTCCATTGCGTTATCAGCATTGTAGAAAAAATTACACTCGAAGTGACAGGCTCCGCCGTATACCATCGGCTGGATGTAAACGCCGATATCATTCGCCGGATAATCGTACTTGTGAGCTATTTCAGTAATTATCTGGAGGAATTTCTCGGTTTCGTTGAGCTTGGTCAGGAAGAAAAAGTCTTGGCAGCTACCTTTATAACCGGATTTCCAGTATGTCTTTGCCTCAGGCCAGGCATTGCGGAGCATATCGGGTAACTTTTGTTCGATTCCCGGTATACCGGATATCGAAGTAGGTAATGTCGCTATAGACAATTCTCCGGCAACCTCTTTTAGAGCATCCTCTTCATACGCAATCTTCTGTTCTGGTAGCCGTTTACCGCCGCCCAAAACCATAATTAACGTCCACGGCGCCAGTGACGTCTTTAATTTATTGAAGTCGCCCGGCCATTTTTCCGTGAGTATAGCTGCCAAATCAACACTATTCAGCAGCAGACATTCTTCACCGACTTCATGCCATTGAATTTTATAAATAAAACTAGCCGCTTCGGCGAGATTTTTAAAAGGAACGAAATAGGTTTTATTCACCTTTGGTCGGTATTCGATTTTACACTGTACCCAGGTGACGACGCCGAAAGTTCCCTGGGCACCCTGAAAGATGCGGTTCCACATAAAGTCACCGGGACCGGAAGGATTTACCCCCTGGGCAAAGCTCTTCTCGGGAAATCCCGGAGCGGAGGCGGACCCTGTCCTGAAAAGCTCTCCGTCAGGTAATATTATTTCCATTGTTACCAGGGAATCGGTGTATTCGAACTTCGGAATTAACCTCGGTTCCCTTTCCAGGTGAGATGTCAGTGCTGATTTTAAAGGATGAGGTAACAACGGTGAGATAGCCATCAAATCCTGTTTTTGTAGTTCCGTCTGTAGTTGTCCCCAGGTAACGCCGGGTTCGAAGCGTACCATTCGGTTTCTATCATCAACAGCCATAATTTTATTCATCTTGCTTAGGTCTAATATTATCCCGGCTTGAACGGGAATAGTGTTACCGTAAAAGTTTATACCGGAACTGCAGGGGGTTATCGGAACTTTGTGAGTGTTGGCAAGCTGAACGATTTTTTGCACTTCTGCGGTACTTTCCGCCTGAACGATATAGCTGGGCCTACCCGGGACATTTAAACTTTTATCTTTGGTATAGGATTCCAGTTTAGCCGTCTCATCGGTAACACGGGTTGTCCCAACAATATCTATTAATTTCTCTTTTATGGCCATGGCTTATTACCTCTCTACTATTTTCAAGCGAAACCGCTAAGGTATAGGAGATAAAGATATATTATTTACGGCATAGAACTGATATACGGTGCAAAAATAAACGATAAGTCAAAACTTTGTATTTTTATTCCGTCTCCTCAACGTTCCCTATATATTTTCGCCTCAATGACCTTATATATCCGTAATATCCCCTAAAATTGACTAGTACCCCAATCTCATTGCTAATAAATTATGCTCAATGTAGTTTCATGATGAATAATAAAAGCTGCTATAAAAGCTGAAAAAGCACTTTTCAAACTATTGGAGTATCATTAGTCCTCCATCAGGGTATAGTGTTTGTCCGGTCACAAAGGAACCGGCTTCAGAGGCAAAGAAAACTGCCATACCGATGCAATCTTCCGGCATCCCCATTCTGCCCATTGGGTTTCGCGACTCAACGGATTTTTTCTTCTCCGGATCCTGTTTAAATATGGTTGCCATCGCCGGTGTCAGCGTCAAAATTGGATTAATATTATTTACAGTGATGTTATATTTTGCCCAGCCGGCGGCCAGTGCCAATTTCATAGACTCCAAAGCACCTTTGGATGAGTTATAGCAGCAGCTTATATCTCCTGTCGAGGCACGAATAGCGCCGCTGGAGCCGATATTGATAATCCTGCCGTATTTCTGCTCAATCATTCCCTTACCAAACTCTTTGCAGCACATAAATATTCCCTTAACATTAACAGAGAACATTTCATCCCAAATATCCATCGGCATTTCAGTAGTCTTGAATTTCTTGTTGAGTCCCTGGGAATTCACCAGAATATCGATAATACCCATATCCTGTCTGATTTGATTAACGAGAGATTTGACACTTTCTTCATCGGAAACATTAACCTGGTAGGTTCGTACTCGTTTCCCAATCTCGGCCTCGATAGCATCGGCTGCTGTTTTTAAAGTTTCCGTGTTTCTACTGGCAATTACCGTATCGGCACCGTAAGCAGCCAAACCTTTCGCAATAGCGCTGCCGATACCGCCTCCGCCGCCGATGACCACGGCTTTCTTTCCTTTTAACGAAAAGAGATCAGTTAGACCGTTCACTTTAAATCCCTCCTCAAAATAATAGCCATTTATCCTATACGAGCAAATATTATTTTTTAGCCGCGATAACCAACATCGCCGCAGGGTGAGTAGAATCGTTTTTTATAGCTCTCCCATCACCGGGTTTAAACAGGCAGGAATCCCCCGCATTTAGTGGAACGGTCTCCTTATCGGTCGTAAGTGTCATCGTACCCTCGATAATGTAATAGACCAACTCCATTCCCTCACCGACCGTGTTAAATTCAGCTCCTCCACCTGGCAGAAACCAGGATAACCCTATTGTGAGCATTTCCGAATTACTGATTTCTTTGCTATGTATACGCTGTGCGAGCATATTATAGTGCCCTTTGGCTTGATAAGGCACCAGTTGATTATTTCTAACAATCTTCACTAAGAATCTCCTTGGCAATATTCTTTTGCCCGGCAAATTACACCGTACAAATAAGTGATAAAGCTTTTCTTTAAACCATACTTAAAAACACCATTTCGGCAATAAATTACGGTTTAATATTTTTCAATTTTAGTAAAACCTGACGGTGCTCTTTCCAGTGCCTTGTTATACATTTCGCTCATCACGTGTAGCTTATAATCTTCAATCATCATCCGCTGCCAGGGGCGTACGGCTAACTGGTGGGTCATCCGCCGGGCGGTTCGATTGGATTTCATAATCTTACGAGCGATTTCCCAGGCACGGGGCAGCAGCCGCTCTCTCTCGACTATTTCGTTAATGAACCCCATTTGCACACATTCCTGGGCATTATAACCGGCACCGGTATACTCCACCCAGTTGGCTCTCTTTGTTCCTATAAGAGCCTGCATGGCCATGAAATCTCCGTCCCCGGGAACGTGTCCGGGCGGCATGATAAAATGGTCGTCACGCAGGACAAAATCAGGGGTGCAGATTGCCAGGTCGGAAAATGCCCCCATTTCCCAGTGCAGCCCGGGGCCGTTGAACGCGGTAATCGTCGGGATATCGACATCAAAAATAAGATTCTCGACAATCTTTAAGGTATCATAAATTTGGACGTTAAACCGGTCGGATGTTGGTTTATCATCAAATTCATGAAAGGAACCCTCATCGTAGAGGGCAATCCATTTGTCCCCTGTACCTGTAAAAATCAAAACCTCGTTTTCTTTATCATGACCGACAGTAGTCCATAGTTCACAAATCGCGTGGTGCATCTGGTAGCTCCACACCACCGGGCCGTTATCATAATGCATTTGTACTTGCAGGATACCGTCTTCTCTCTTGAGGTGAAAATACTCCTGAAATGTTTTTTCGTAATCGGCAAGTTTGGGGACATTAACCCAATTTCTACGTGTAACCGGCATAAATTTATTTTTCCTCCTTTAAATATTTATTTACTGATCTAGTATTTTAAGCTAACCTATTTTATTGCCATTTTTATCGTAGATATAAAAACCCCGGCCTGATTTACGTCCCAGCCAGCCGGCGGCTACCATTTGTTTTAGTAATAACGGGGGAGCGTATTTCGGGTCTTTATACGTTTGATAAAGGTTTTCATATCCTTCTAACAGAGTATCCAGGCCGACCATATCCAGCAGTTCCAGACGGCCCATCGGTAAATTCGAGCCCAGCTTTAAAGCGGTATCAATATCGTCCCGGCCGGCGATTTTGTCCTCCAGCATCTTGATGGCGGCGATACTCAGTACTGCGGTCAGCCTGTTGTGGATATAGCCAGGCATATCCGGGGCGATGACGACAGTCTTGCCTAGTTTCTCGCCGAACTCCTTACTAATTTCAACGGTTTCTTCACTGGTGGCGATAGTTTTTACCACTTCTACTAACTTCATTACGGGCACGGGGTTAAAAAAGTGCATGCCGAGCACTTTGTCCATACGTTTGGTAGCTGCGGCAATATCGATAATAGAAAGAGAACTGGCGTTGGAAGCCAGAATAGCATGTTTAGGGCAGATATTATCCAGTTCGGAAAATACCTTTCTCTTGATTTCTAGGTTGTCGAAAACAGCTTCAATTACAAAGTCACAATTACCGAAATCCGAGATATCGGTCGTTCCTCTGATACCGGCTAAAATACTTTCTCTCTTCTCTATCGAGAGCTTTCCTTTATCGACTGACTTTTGCAGCCTGAAGCGGATACTTTCCAAGCCCGTTTTTAAAGCTGCTTCATTAATATCAAAAACAGTTACGCTATACCCGCTGTGGGCTACAACTTGAGTAATTCCGGAGCCCATTATTCCACAGCCAACGATTCCGACTTTTTTAATGTTCATACGCTTCCCTCAAAAAGCATTTTTATCGTGTATGACCGGAAGAATCCTTTTAGTTTGCTAGGATAATTAATTATAGTTTCGCAATGTGATACTATATATTTCAAAATATTCACATTAAATATAGCACCCCGTTTTATTATTTGCAATAGTGGTATTGACAAAGGTTGTCACAAATTATAAAATTCAATAAATTAGCGTAATATAATAATGTTAGTATCGCATTAAGAAACAAAGGACTATATTTGTGATTAAATCAGTAGTAAAAGTAGCTAATATATTGAACGCGATAAGTAATAACAATAACAAACTAAGAGATATTTCTAGGGAAACTAAAATAAGCAAACCCACTTTGCATAGATTGCTTCAAACACTAAAACAAATAGGATTAATACAACAAGACTTAATACGAAAAGAATATTACTTGGGGTCCCTATTATTTAAATTTACTTCCGACTCGCTTTCAGTTCATCAGCATCTAATCTATAGTTCTTATTCCAGAATGGATGATTTGAGACACATTACGGGCGAGACTATTTCACTTGATATAAAAGTCGGTATGGAAAAAATCAAATTACAGCAGCTTTTAGGAACACATAACGTTTTATTTGTCGGGGTCCCTCCTTACTATGAATATTTATGGTCCGGATCGATGGGAAAAGCCTTATTATCTCAAATACCTGACGATGAACTGGAGACTATTTTAGACCATACAGAATTAAAACCTCTAACTTCCCGTACGATAACCGACAAGAAAAAATTCAGACAAGAAATTGAAAAGGTGAGGGTACGCGGTTATGCCACGGGTCTCGGTGAGACCGATTTATCGATTGCGGGCATCAGCGCCCCGATTAATAATTACTATGTTCCGGCATCATTAACGATTATCGGTCCCTTCGAACGGATGACAACGCACCTGATTGATTTTTCAGATGAATTGGTAAAGAAGGCTAAAGAAATCTCCAAAGACATAATTAGCGATAAAAATAATAAGGGGGTTAAAAGATGAAAAAAGTATGTTGGCTTACAATGGTCTTGATATTGGTATTGGTAATGACCGTATCAATATTCGGATGTAAGTCCCCCAGTACAACTGGAACTCAAACGACAACGACTTCCAATACCCCGAAACAAACAATAAAAATTGGCTTTATTTCGGCACTCAGTCGTCCGCCGGGTTTTTCCTGGGTTAAACAGATACAATTAATAGCAGAGGTGATTAATAAAGAGGGCGGTCTGGATGTCGGCGGAGTGAAATATCTACTTGAAGTAATACCCTACGACAATAATGACGACCAGAGTCAGGATGTCGCCGCCGCGAACCGCCTGGTATTTGAGGATAAAGTTAACTTTATATCAGGGGATGCTATCGAATCTATTCTACCGATTACGGAACCGAACAAGGTAATCGTTTCAGGCATATCACCGATACCCACATCGATGACTCCCGATAAACATTACACTTTCATGACTAATTTTACCAATTCCGCCATGATTATTACCGGTAAATGGTTTATGAATAAATATCCTGATGTAAAGAGTGTAACCATGGTGCTTCCGGATATGCAATTGGGACGGATAATCGGCGGCTTTACGGTTGCCACTCTCTCAGGCCTGGGCATGAATATTTCACCTGAATATTATCCTCCAGCCCAAACCGACTTAAGTTCTCTGGGGTCAAAAATTAAATCCTTAAACCCGGATGCCGTGTTAGTAGCGACTCTGGACCCGATAAAACCGATTCGAGATTCCGGTTGGGACGGCATTATTTTCTGCCAGCAGCCCTACGCCATGGATGAACTCTTGGCCATGGCGACTCCGGAAGCTTTGGAAGGATTTATCGGTCTGGGCGTAGCAACTGAGTTTGAACCGGCGCTGACCGATGTAGCCGAGGCATTTAAACAGGATTACATCGCAAAATACAGTAAATGGGAGTCTATGGATATGGCCGGGGCAACCATGATATGGGCTGTTTTGGCAGCTATGCAGAAGGCAGGCACCGTGGACCCGGATGCGGTAGCTGCTGTAATGAGCGCCGGAATGGCATGGGAAAGCCCGCAAGGGAGCCATTTGATGGTAGCCAGGCCGGATTTGGGTAATGACCGTACCGTTGATTCAGTTTCCAGTTTTTACATGAAACAAATTATAGACGGGAAGGCGGTATTAATCGACACTATTACTCTGGAAGTGGCGGAGAGTTCTTATAGCGAATATTTGAAGACAGCTCCTCCGCCTTCAGGCCCTCCTGCCCATTAAACACCACAACTCAGACTCCCGATTGCGGATTAATCCGCAATCGGGAGTCCCAAAACAAGTGAACAAGTAACCGATATTCCTTATTATTCTGGCATAAATAGGGTGGTATAAGCTTATGTTCGGGCAATTAGTTTTTGACGGCTTTTCGATGGGTTTGGTTTACGTTATTTTAGCTACCGGACTTGTTTTAATAGCCAGCGTCGACCAGATATTATTTTTTGCATACGGCCAGTTTTTCACCCTTGGAGCTTATGCAACTTGGTTTGCAGCGGTTGGTTTGAACCTGCCATTTCCCTTAGCTCTTTTATTCGGTGTTTTGGTTTCTGCACTAATCGGTCTGATAAGCTATTTGCTCATTTTTCAACGCCTGCAGTTTACCAGAGAAAAATTTTTAGCCACATTAATTGCATCTATGGGACTGTCCCTGATTATCAGTCAAGCAGGCACATTTGTTTATGGTACAACTCCGAGGAGAATTCCTCAGGTGTTTTACGGAAAGGTTACTTTTCTGGATATCACCATGGGAGTGGATAAAATAGCCCTTATAATTCTCGGCTTGGCCGCGACGCTGCTCTTGTTCTGGGTATATCAAAAAACAAATGTCGGACGGGCTATGAGAGCCATTGCATCTAAACCTAACATTGCCATGTTATACGGTGTCAACGCGAACCGACTATATATGATTACTCTAGCGGTTGGTACCGGTCTGGCAGGATTTGCGGGAGGTATCATCGCTCCGGTTTACGGCATAAAACTTTCGATGGGACAGGATGTTTTATGGACCGTGATGTTGATGGGGATGCTCGGCGGTATGGATAGCCTGTTAGGCGCAGTCGCCGGGGGGCTCGTCATTGGACAACTGCTAAGCTTCGGACAGTTTTATCTCGGCGGTATTATCCAGACTATTATCTTCTTGGTAATAGGGGTAGTGTTATACTTCCGGCCGCAGGGCTTACTCGGCAAGGGTTTAGATATAGGAATGTAAGTGAAAAGAAACTTAAAATTAGTTGGGTTAATATTTATTCTTGTTATCATTGTAGTATTTCCGTTTGTCGATAAATCGCCTTATCACGTCGATGTAATTATAACGTTGATGATGAATGCCATGCTGGGGGCTGCGTTCATTCTTCTAATGCGGGCGGGCATGTTAAGTTTGGCTGTTGCCGCCTTTTGGGGCATCGGTTCTTATGTCTCCGCGATACTTGCCACTAAGTTCGATGTTGCCGTCTGGCTCTGTTTCCCTCTTACCTTCATAATTACCGGAGTCATTGCATTCATACTGGGTTTAGCATTGTTAAAAAATACCGGCTTCTCTTTCGTTATGCTAACCGCAGTGATAGGGATGCTTTTTACGACGGCGGTCGGTAATTTCCAGTATTTCGGGGGATTCGTCGGTATCAGCGAAATTCCCAGACCTGAAACAATCAATTTGTCATTTTGGCAAATTGATTTCGCAGCAGATAAAACTCCTTATTATTTTCTAATGTTAATTATCGTCATCATCATTATTGTGATGGTTAACACCTTTAATCGGACCTGGACCGGAAGGGCATGGGCGGGGATAGGAATGAACCGGCGTCTGGCTGGCTCATTGGGAATTAATGTTTTACGGTACAAGATGATAGCATTCGTCCTCTCGTCCGCCATCACCGGATTGATCGGCAGTTACCTGGCGCATTATATGACGGTCATCGTACCGGCTTCCTACGGTATATGGAAGGTTGTCTATATACAGATTTACGCCATATTGGGCGGCGTCGGGCAGATTTTCGCCGGACCGTTTCTCGGAGCAGGGATAATGACGATATTACCTGAGCTTGTGCGGCCGATTCAAAACTTCGGGAATATATTTGTCGGAATTATTTTAATCCTGGTGATTACACTAATTCCCAGTGGTCTATTGAGTTTACCTGTAAAATATCGCGAGATTAAGAGTAAATATATGAAAAAGAAGACGCGCAAAAGTAATACGGTGTAGTAGATGAACAAAATGATTCTGCAAGTGGCAAACTTAAGTAAACATTTCGGCGGTGTGGTTGCCGTGGATAACTTAAGTTTTTCCGTTAATAAGGATGAAATTCTGGGACTAATCGGCCCGAATGGGGCAGGTAAGAGTACTGTATTGAATATGATCAACGGTGCGTTTCGACCGACGAAGGGGAAAATATTTTTTGAAGGAAAAGATATTACCGGTTTTCCGGACCATAAAGTCGCAAAAAACGGTATTGGGTGCAATTTTCAGATGTCCTCGTTGTTTATGGAATTACCTGTAATCGAAAATATCTTTATCGGATTCCATATGAGGTATAAAACCAATTTATTCGAAAGGTTCTTACGCTTTTCTTCTGCCGTAAAAGAGGAAACGGCTTTCCGACAGGAAGCTGAAAAAATGTTGGTCCAGTTAGGGATGAATAGCTTTCGGTATGAACTGGCAAAGAATTTACCCTATGGGTACCAGAGAACGCTCGGGGTCGGTTTGGCTTTAATCACTAATCCGAGATTATTATTACTCGATGAACCGGCAACCGGCATGAATCAAAATGAGATAAATCAGATGGTTGAACTAATCAAACAAATTAGGCAAAGAGGAATAACGATTGTCGTTATTGAACATAATATGGAAGCGGTTATGAAATTGTGCGACCGTATCGTCGTATTGAATTTCGGCCAGAAAATAGCTGAAGGTACTCCAAAAGAAATACAGGGGAACGAAAGCGTCATCGAAGCTTATTTAGGTAAGGAAATCGACTAGCATGTTATTGGAAATAAAAGGTTTAGACGTTTATTACGAACAGGCGAGAGCGGTATCCGGGATCTCACTCAATGTTAATGAGGGGGAGATAATTTCAATTGTCGGAGCTAATGGAGCCGGAAAAACCACTTTACTTAAAACAATATCCGGATTAAAGAAACCTGCATCCGGGGAAATATGGTTTAAAGGGAAACGAATTGAAAAAATGCAGGCTAATCAAATAACCAAACTTGGTATCATCCAAATTCCTGCTGGTAGAGAGATATTCCCGGAGATGTCCGTATCGGATAATCTGAAAGTCGGCGCCTATCTCAGAAAAGACAGAAAAAAAATCAGCCAAGATTTAGAAGCCATATATAACTTCTTCCCCATTTTAAAAGAAAAACAGAAACAAATGGGGGGCAGATTAAGCGGGGGACAACAGCAAATGCTGGCGATAGGCCGGGCTTTAATGGCCGACCCGATTTTACTGCTGATGGACGAACCGACGATAGGCCTATCTCCGATTCTGGTAAGCCAGATCAGTAAGATTATAAAAGATATTAACGGCAGGGGTATCAGTATTATTCTGGTGGAACAGAACTGTCGTATAGCACTCAAGTTAGCCAACCGGGGATATATTCTGGAAAACGGTAGTGTAAGTCTGGAAGGATATTCCGGTTATCTAGCCGGTAACGAACTCGTAAAGAAATGTTATTTGGGGGGATAGTATGGATGATAAAAATAATATGCAGGCAAATAAGATTATCGGCTTAGCCTGCGGTAGGAAAAACGGTAATAGCGAAATACTTTTAAAAGAAGCTCTGATGGGTGCTGATGAGTTAGGCCTTGGAATAAGTTCTGAAATAATCAGGTTGATGGACTTAAAAATACAGCCCTGCAGAGGTTGCCAGGCTTGCGGCGGGCCGGGGGTCGATTCTAAAGACAACAAATGTATTCTGCATGATGATGTTGAATGGGTTTTAGAAAAGACTATGCTGGAAAAAGCTGCATTGATAATAAGCTTCCCTATATACCATTTGCAGATTAACGGTCACCTTAAAATGGTTATGGATAGAATGAACCATATATTTATGAACAATATGGAAATATTCAATAAAAAGAGAGTCGGAGCCATAATTTCTGTCGGCGGCTCGGGAGAAGATTGGACGACTCTGGCCTTTGCCACAGCGAATATATTTCTGCAGCATACCCGTAAGCTTGTCGACCAGATGCAGGTAATTAATGCTCCGTTGGCCGGAGATGTTTTATTTATGGATGCTGCTCTATCGAGAGCAAGAAAACTGGGGAAGAACGTTGCTAGAGCACTAATAACTCCCATAGATGACGTAAAATATGCCGGAATTAAATACGAGATAGCCTGTCCGGTTTGTCACTGTAACTTACTAAGTGTTCCGGCTAGATTGCCGGAAGTATATTGCCCGGTTTGCTGGACACGAGGGGAAATAGTTGTATCGGGTGCCGGTATGAAAGTTAAATGGGATAAGCATGATATTAAATACCCGCGTTTTTCCCTTGAAGCTCATCTCGCTCACTTTGAAGACGGTAGCCGCTCTAGAAAGGCATTCGAAGAAGAAAATAAAGACAGGTTCAGCCAAAAACGGGAGTTGTTGCAAAAATACACCGATTATGGGTATATTGTGAAGCCCTAGCGCTGCCGTTTTCAACAAATATATCATATCACACGGAATTACATTAAGCCGTGCAGGGCAAACTTAAAATAGTGTTGTTATTGGAGGTTAATATGGCTGAAATTAGTTCGGATATCGTAGTGGTCGGCGGGGGTACTTCCGGTATGGCCGCTGCGGTGGCAGCGGCTGAAAAAGGAACGAGTGTTACGGTAGTAGAGAAAGCCGCGACAACGGGTGGTACCGGGAACATGGGTATCGGTCTTTTTGCCGTTGAAAGTAAGATGCAAAAAGAGAGAAATATAAATTTAACCCGAGGGGAAGCATTCAGAATTCTAATGACTTACAATCATTGGAAGGCTGACGCCCGCCTGGCTAAAAAATATATCGATAAATCCGCTAGCACTATTGATTGGCTACAGGGAATGGGCGTGAAGTTTGCTAATGTGATCAGCACCGATCCGGGCGCTTATATGACCGACCATGAGATTTCCAGTCCTGAAGGCTATGTCGGACCGCAGTCCTCCGCTAATATGATTAAGTGTTTGACCGTTAAAGCCAGAGATCTGGGAGTTAAAATGTTTTTGCGAACCACAGTAAAAAGTATTCTTAAATCGCAAAATCAGGTTATCGGAGTGCTGGCTTACAACAACAATACCGAGGAGGAGTTACGTGTAAATAGTAAAGCCTTGATAATCAGCACTGGCGGCTTTGGCGATAATCCAGAATGGATAAAAAAGTACACAGGGTTCAATTGGGGCAGGGACATGCTGTCATTCCGAATTCCGGGATGTACCGGAGATGGGATTAGATTAGCATGGGAAGCCGGAGCCGGGGCCAGTGAAATGATAATGCACATGATTTACGTTTGTACCGAAGGCTTGGGAGAAACGACACAGGAGGTTGACCTAACGATCGCTTCCCGTCAACCAAACCTGGTGGTAAATCTCCTTGGGGAACGTTTTTTTAACGAGGAGATGATGGATAATAATACGTTTACAGGAAACGCTATCGCTGTTCAGAAAGACCGGACGGTTTTCAATATTATCGATAAAGCGACAAAAGACCATTATGAACAGGAAGGTTTAGACCTCGTTTACGGTGTTATGCCTAAAACAAAAATCGAAAGTCTCGAAGCTATAATGAAAAAAATGATTAACCAGGGGAAGGATATAGTCTATATCGCGGATTCCCTGGAGCAACTGGCTGAGCAGACCGATATCGATTATGAAGGCTTGGTTAATACCGTTGAGGAATATAACAAAGCTTGCGAAACAGGCTGCGATGAAATATTTGAGAAATCACCGAAATATTTATGCAGACCGGTTATACAACCGCCTTTCTATGCTTTTAAGCTGCGACCGGGAGCCTACGGCACGCTGGGTGGAATTAAAGTGAATCATAAGCTTGAAGTATTAACTAAAAATTATGAAGTAATACCGGGTCTTTACGCCACCGGTACGGACGCAAATAACCTGTACGGAGACAGCTATTGTTTTATTCTCCCAGGCCATACGATGGGTTTTGCGGTAAATAGCGGTAGAATGGCCGGAGAAAATGCCTCGGAATTTGTTAACCGATTTTAAAGGAAGAGACTATTACAATGTTCGACAAACAATTAATAAAATTATTCGAATCGGGATTAAAATTACTTAAAGATGGACAATATGCTCAAGCATTAAAGACTTTTAACGAAATAATAATATTGTATCCTGAATGTGCTGAAGCCTGGGTAAATAAAGGCGTTGCCTTAAAAAAACTTGGACGGTTCCAAGAAGCTTTCGATATTTACGATACAGCGATAGCGTTGAATTCCAAAGACTCGGATGCCTGGTTTAATAAAGGTCTTTGTACCAGGTCGGTAAATGCAAAGGATGTTCTGGCGTTAGGTGCAGAATCATATAATAAGGCAGTAACTTTAGATTCTAAATGTTCCGACGCGTGGGTAAATTTAGGTAATGTTGCGTTAAGAATAGCATTTCAGGTTTATAAGACCGATGCTGTAACAGCTCGTAAATGGTATAAAAAAGCGGAGCGAGCTTACAATAAAGCACTATCATTAGCTCCTGAAAGCTTTGAGCTTTATTGCAACAAAGGTGTCCTGTTTACGAAGCAGGGGAAAATAAAAGAGGCACTCGGAGAAACGGAAAAGTCCCTGGAGTTAAATCCTAAATATGCTGACGCGTGGTACTGCAAAGGCTATATTTTAGGGGAAATGAAAAAAGATAAAGAAGCGTTGAAAGCCTATAAGAAAGCCATAGCTTTAAAAGGATGGCTTACTCCATGGGCATGGATTAACATCGGTAATCTTTTAGCGGATATCGGAAAGTATGAGGAATCATTATCGGCTTATGAAACAGCGATTGAGCTTCTTTCGAAAAATCCCGACCCCTGGTTTAGCAAAGATCCCGACCCCTGGTTTAGCAAAGATCCTGATCCCTGGTATAACAAAGCTGTCGTCCTCAATAAGTTGGGCAGAGCCAAAGAAGCCAAATCGGCGTTAAAAAAATATTTGAATTTACGAGAACAAACTGAACGGCTTATCGATACGGTAAAAAAAGAAACCGGACCGGCAGCCAAAACTGAGGAACACGTAAAAAAACTATAAAGCAAAGTTGAGTTATTACATAAGAGTAATTCTTAAGGAGGGAGTAGATTAAATGGTTGAACCTACATCCGATAAGCATTTTGAGGAAAAATTCGAATATCCTCTATGGACACTTATCAAAAAATACGCCGATGAGAATGATGTCAGCTATCGTGACGCGGTGAAAGCAGTGATGCCCGGATATGTTAAGACAATAAGGTATGGCGACCTGGAATTCGAAAACCAGGTCATCCGGGAATACGAAGAGGTGAACAAGACGGTTGAAAAGCGCTGGCAGAAACTAATCGGACAAGGAGAAAAGTAACGATGTGGGAAAAAACGCCGAATAAGGTGATAGATACCGATGTACTGGTGATGGGGGGAGGTGTCGGCGGGTGTCCGGCGGCTACCAAGGCTGCCCAGTTAGGCCTTAGAGTCACACTGGTTGAAAAGGCCAAGACCGATAGAAGTGGCCATTCAGGGGTGGGTATGGACCATGTCATGGACTTTCCCCGCGAAGGAGTTTCGTTACAGGACTATGTCAAATACTGGCAGGGACGTCACCATCTTCTGTGCGGGGATGGCCGATTCGTCAATCCCAATATAGGTTACGTTTTAGGTAAAGAAGCCTGGTGGTGTCTGGAGGAGATGGAGAAGTTGGGCCTGCCGATGAAATGGGAGGACGGACAGTACCACTGGGTACGCCACGGCTGGTTTGGCGTCAAGATTATGCTGGGAGTGCACTGGATTGACGTTAAACCAAAATTAGCCCAATCGGCTAGAGAGAGCGGTGTTAACGTACTCGAAAGAACCATGGTAGTTGACCTCTTGACCAACCAGGGAAGAGTTGTCGGGGCGACGGCGGTCAATACGCGTACAGGAGAATTCTTTGTTATTAAAGCTAAAGCAGTAATAATTGCTACCGGTGGTTTTGCCCGCTGTTATGAACCGGAAACACCCAGGTATTATAAATACGTTTTCCGGTATCACGGAGCTCCGGGGGCTGTTTCCGGAGACGGTTACGCGGCCGGTTATAGGGCAGGAGCCAACCTGGTGAATATGGATATCGGTACGGCTTGGAATTATCGAATGAGGGATGATATAACCCTTGATTTCGGGGTATTGGACCATGGGGATGGCATACGCGGTAAATGGTTCAACTGGAAAGGGGAAGAGATCCCGTTTCCCACCGCAAAGATATATTCAGAAGTTGAAAAACGCGGTTGGGAGCCGATTTACGGCAGCGTAGAGCATTTTAATGAAGATTACCATAAAAGGTCGGAGGTGACTGAAGCCGACGAGAGGTTGATTTCTCTCAAGTTAGGACAGGACCGCGGATTCAATCCCAAGACGCATAGATATGAAATGCAGTCTAATAAACCGATTAATTTTGCAGCCATCGGCGGTTTGTTTGCAGACGAAGAGTTTAAGACTACGCTTAAAGGGCTTTTTGTTATCGGCGATGCATGCATTGGTCTCGGGGGTTGCGGTTCGGCCATTATGAGCGGTCTACTGACGGCAACTAAGATGCCGGATTATTTGAATGAAACTACCGATATCGATATTAACGAAGCCCAGGTCGAAGGCCAGAAAGAAGTTGCTCTGGCACCGCTCAATGTGAAAGACGGCACCGACCCTATCGAATTGGAATGTGCAATACGCTATATTTGTGAACGCTATGTAGGGATGTATAAATCCGAAGGTAAGCTTTTAGAAGGTCTGAGAAGGCTCAATTCTTTGAGGAGAGTCTTCCTGCCGAAGGTTATGGCGAAAAACCCCCATTACTTAATGCGTTGTCTGGAAGTACGTAACATTATGGATTTAGCCGAAGCCCATATTAAAGCCTGTTTAGCGAGAAAAGAATCACGCGGCAACTATATACGGACTGATTATCCGGATAGTGATGCCGGGAGAGATAACATGCTTACGTTCCAACATCTGGAAAACGGGAAGGAAGTACTTGAGATAAGAGAGATTCCCGACCTGAAGCCAGAGTACGCTAAGGAGGCCAAATAATATGCCGATTAAAATAGACTATCGTAAGTGTATTAGCTGTAAAAAATGTTATGACTTGTGTCCGATGGACGTGTTTACCATCGATGAAGAGAAAGATATCCCGGTGGTGACCTATGCAGAAGAATGCTGGTTTTGCGGCATTTGCTGGATGGAGTGCCCCAAACGGGCGATAGATATTACGTTACCGGCATCTTTATGGTAACTCATTACGGTCATGAAGAAATCAGAATTAACAAAAGAACTGGGGAATATCAATGTCAAAAAAGATTGTAGCCTTATCTTGCGGCAGGAAAAACGGTAATTCCGAAATATTATTAAAAGAAGCGGCGATGGGGGCAGCGGAATCAGGGGTGGAAACCGAAATAATACACGCGGCAGAATTAAACGTTAAGCCCTGTACCAATTGCCAGGCCTGCGTAAAAGAAATGAGGTCGGGTAAACCGGCCAAATGCTGGATTAAAGACGACCTCGAATGGATTATACAGAAAACGGTGATAGATGATTGTGCCTTAATCCTGGGAATCCCGATATTTCATGCCCGGTGTTGCGGCCAATTTATGAATATTAATGATAGGATGTTACCCGCTACGATGCGGCATCCGGAAGTTCTTAAGAAAACCAGAGTCGGAGCTATCATCACGGTAGGAGGTGCTGGATCCGATTGGACTAATCTCGGACATGTCACCGCAAACGGATTTCTCCAGCACACCAGAGTACTTGTCGACCAAATACAAATAAACGACGCCCCTGTCCCGGGTGCCGTATTATTTGATTTTCATAAAAAATCACTGGAGCGTGCCAGACAACTCGGCAGAAACGTAGCTCAAGCCATGCAATTACCTATTGGAGAAGTAAGGTATATGGGGGAAGATAAACCCATGTCATGTCCGGTTTGTCATTGTGATGTATTACAGGTACCCGATGATTTTCCCAATGTTGTCTGCCCGGTTTGCTGGATACACGGTAAGATAGAAATGAAGAATAATAAAATGCAAATACGCTGGGATGAATTTGAGACCGAACATCCCAGGTTTTCGGAATATGCCATTAAGGAACATGGTAAATACATAATGAGTTTGGCAAAAAAAATAGCGGGGGCCGAAAAAGACCCTTCTTTCAACCAATTGAAGAAGAAATACAGTACTTACGGTAATATTATTAAACCCGATAAGGTAACGGTTGAATAATTAATGGTATCTAATGGCATTTTATATTAAAGGAGACAATTAAATGAAGCTGTTAGCATTAACCTGCGGCAGAAAGATGGCAAATTGTGAAATCTTGACTAAAGAAGCGTTAATGGGAGCCGAAGAGCTAGGCGCCGAAGTCGAAATTATACGTATGCTTGATTTAGAAATACATCACTGCAATATATGCTGGCCTTGTCCCGCAATGATGAAAGGATATAGTTCGTGTATTCATAAAGATGACGGCCCGTTTTTATTTGAAAAAATAATGGATTGTGATGCTCTATTGATTAGTGCTCCCGTATATAGCCTAACCCCACCTGGATACTTAATTGCCATTCGTGACAGGATACTCGGTAATAAGGTCGACGTGGCTTCACTGGCTGAGGTAAAGAAATCGCAAGGCAAAGATGAAAGGTTTGATTTTACTTTTCATGTTGATGACCGAATATTCAAGAAAAGAGTCGGTGCTTTTATATCAGTGGGTGGGGCGGTATCTCATGATTGGGTAACCCTAAGCCTTCCTCTGTTGTATACCATGGTTTTTCCCATGGAGATTAAAGTCGTTGATCAGATGCAGGTATGCGGCGTAGCCGATGATGGGGCGATTACACTTAAAGAAAATGAGTTGCAGAAGGCCAGAGATTTGGGGATGAATATTGTGAAAGCCTCAAAACAACCTTATGACAGTGTTAAGTTCGTAGGTGAAGATAAGGGTGTTTGTCCGGTGTGTCACTGCAAAGCAATAGTTATCGATGATGACGGTAGCATAATATGTGCGTCCTGCGGCGTAAGAGGGACTTTGAAAATTGAAGGGAATAAGGTTATTCCGATATTTCTTCCGGAAGAACAAGATAAATCCCACCTGTTCCTGGAAGGTAAAAAAATACACCATTTCGAGGTCGGGAACGTGATTAAAGAATTGGACCCGTACAAAGAAAAAATACCGGAACTCTCAAAAAAATATGCATCTTATAAGTCACCCGTTATTCCGCCTAGTAAACAAAAGAAAGATAAATAATTACGAATGCTTAATACAATAGCCGTTCTTTAAATAAAAGGGGAATTGTGGAATGAAAAAAATTATCGGTCTATCATGTAGCAGCAAGAACGGTAATACCGAAACTTTATTAATAGCGGCGGCGATGGGAGCCGCAGAACTCGGTGTGGAAACTGAAATTATCAGGGCGATGACGTTGAAAGTACAACCCTGTACCGGCTGTAATGCCTGTTGGAAAACAGGGAAATGCGTTCATAAAGACGACGTAGATTGGATCTTGAAAAAGACCTGTTTAGAGGATGCCGGCCTAATTGTGGCGGTACCATGCTACCATATCAGAGCCAATGGTTATTTTGCCTGTATTCACGAAAAGATGAACCACTTGTTTGATGCGGATATCAATATTCTAAAGAAAACCAAAGTGGGTGGCATAATCGGGATTGGTGGTAGCGGTTATGATGCTTGGACAAGTTTAACTCTTCCAATGGTAAATATCTTTGTACAACATACTCGTGTACTGGTCGATCAATTTCAAGCGAATTTCTGTGGACTAGAAGAGTGGAATTTATGGATGCAGGATAAAAATATGACGGCCAAGCACATTAATGAATTAAGAATACAGGATGTTTCTTATACCGAGTTATTTAAGCGATGGCCGCAAAAATACGGAAAGGTTGAAGTGTTTCAAAAAGCCGTTGAAAGAGCTAAACAGTTAGGACGTAATGTCGCTAAGGCTATGAACATGCCCATAGAAAAAGTTAAGTATGTCGGTGAAAACTACGGAGTCGAGTGCCCCGTTTGCCACTCGAATGTGGTAGTGATCCCCAAAGACTTACCTTATGTAGCGTGCCCGGTCTGTTATGTACGAGGTGAGGTTAAGTTTAAGGAAGGGAAATTACGAGTTAAATGGAATAAGAAGGATGCGGTTTATCCGCGTTTTGATTGTGGGGCAGTGCAACACCATCTACAATGGCTAGGTCAACATTACGGGCAAGACTCAGATAGCTTGGAAAAGATAAAGCAGATAGCTAACAGTATTGCGCCCTACGGCAACTTTATAGCGCCTGAAAAATAATAAATTTTAAATAGTAAGATATTCATGGAGAGAGAAAACGTGAAGCAATTAAACACGGATGTAGCTATAGTGGCGGCAGGTCCGGCTGGATTAGCAGCGGCGATAACTGCTGCAGAACGCGGAGCTAAAGTAATCGTGCTCGAAAAATCGGCAACCACGGGTGGTACGGCAAATATGGGCATGGGGCCTTTCGCCGTCGATAGCAAATTACAGAAAATGAAGAATGTATCTTTAAGTAAAGAAGAGGCTTTTAAAATATGGATGGAATATACCCACTGGCGCGTTGATGCCAGATTGGTTTCTGATTATATCAATAAGACCGCCAGTACGATAGACTGGCTGGAAGATATAGGTATCCAGTGGTATGATGTCATCGCTTACGTCAAGGGTGCGTATTTTACTCATCACCTTGTTAAGCCCAGTAGTGGTACCCGTCCTGGGCCGCAGGCTGCATCAACCATGAACAAAATAATGACCGAGTATGCAGCCGACCTCGGTGTTAAATTCTACCTTGAGACACCGGCTAAGAAACTCATAAAGGAAGACGGACGGATTACCGGAGTTATCGCGGAGGATAAAGCCAAGGAAGAAATAGAAATAAAAGCGCAAGCAGTAATACTGGCCACCGGTGGTTTCGGGGATAATTCGGAAATGGTTAAGAAATTCACCGGATATGAATTGGGAAGCGATCTTTTCAGCTTCCGGGGACCCGGTCTGGTAGGGGATGGCATCCGAATGGCCAACGAGGCTGGCGCGGGTATGGAAGGCATGAATATTGAATTAACTTGCAGTACGCATACCGCACCCTCAACAGACCCCGGGGAAACAATAATGATAGACCCAGTGGTATCCTCAGCTTTTAGCCAGCCTAATTTATTGGTTAATGTCCAGGGTGAGCGTTTTATGAACGAAGAAGCCAGTGGAAATCCTACCTATACTGGAAATGCGGTTACGCGACAAAAGGACCGCTTGGCCTGGTGTATTTTTGATGCCGCAACCGCAAAACATTATGAAGAGGTGGGGTTCGATTGGATAAACTATATGATACCCGTCTCAAAGGTTAAAAATTTTAATGCCGAGTTTAAAAAAGCCTATGCCAATCGTAAGGATGTATTTTCGGCTGACTCGCTGGAAGAATTGGCTGACAAGGCGGAGATTGATTTAACGGGCTTGCGAAAGACTATCAATGAATACAATAAAGCCTGTGAAACGGGCCGTGATGATATATTCCACAAAAATTCCAGTTATCTCAGGTCGGTCAAACAACCTCCATATTATGCTAATAAGTTCGTCCTGAGCGGTTACGGCACTTTGGGGGGTATAAAAATAAATTATAAAACAGAAGTCGTAACGGCAAATATGGATACTATACCCGGTCTTTATGCTGCCGGAACGGATGCTAATTCAATATATGCGGACAGTTATATATTCATATTTCCGGGTAATTCTATGGGATTCGCCTTAAACAGCGGACGTATCGCCGGGGAAAATGCGGCTGAGTACGTTAAAAAGGCCAGTGCATAGCAAATTATGACAACTGAACGTATCTGTCATATATAAATCGTATGTATAATATATGTTTTTAAAATAGGTAAAAAGGATTAGTTAAGTGGGGCCCAATTGGCAAAAGTTAACTCCTGATGAAAAAAGGGAGCAGAGGTTTAATCAATGGCTCTCTCCTGCAGGTATTAAATTTATCAGTGCGGAAGCTGAACGAGCTTATAAATCCAGAGTAAGCCGAATTTATGATGCCATACGGTTACAGAAAGAGCCCGATAGAATACCCGTTTTAGTTAACGTCGGTGCTTACCCTGCCTATTATAGCGGGACAACACTGCACGATGCGATGTATGACTACAGTAAGCTTTGCCCGGCTTGGTTAAAATTTCTTCGCGAATTCGATTTCGATACCTTTAATAGCCCCGGGATGGCTCTTCCCGGAAAGGCGCTGGAAATACTATCACCTAAAGCGACGGTATGGCCGGGCTATGGGATATCCAAGGAAGTTACTATATATCAGTATCTCGAAGGTGAGTACATGAAAGCCGACGAATACGATGAC
Source organism: Dehalococcoidales bacterium (assembly GCA_016927955.1). GTDB lineage: Bacteria > Chloroflexota > Dehalococcoidia > Dehalococcoidales > JAFGLR01 > JAFGLR01. Next base: position 5,068 of record JAFGLR010000012.1, on the reverse strand, counting down.
CTGTTCAGTGACCCATCTGATTTCTGGATAAGAACCTATATGCCCCGCGTCGCCGGAATATTCGAGCCCTATCGTAAATTACCGACTCATTTGTTTACTTTTGGATTAGCCGCCGGTTTACTGGGAGCTTTGATTCCTTTCACTATACCGGTAGTCCGGGAAATGTATCAAAAGCTTATCGATGCCGGCAAAGAGACAGCCGAATGGATGAACGTAGTCAGAGAATTTGATAGTGAGGCAATGGCGTCGGGGTTTCCGAGTTTGGAAGGAGGGATAGCTTTCGCTCCCTTCGATATTATCGGGGATTTTCTAAGAGGAACCAAAGGCATTATGACGGATATGTACCGACAGCCGGATAAGCTAATGGCAGCTTTAGACCTGATTACCGACTTGCAGATAAAAAAGACCTTAGCTGGTGTAAACATGTCCGGGGGGCTTATAGTAGGTTTTCCCTTGCATAAAGGTGATGATACTTTTATGTCTTTGAAACAGTATCAGACTTTCTACTGGCCGTCTTTAAAAAAGACTATCGAGGCATTTGTAAACGAAGGGCTCATCGTCTCGCTATATGCGGAAGGGTATTATGAGTCCCGTTTAGAGACTATAAAAGACGTTCCTGAAGGTGCGGTACTCTGGCAATTTGAAAAAACCGATATGACCAAAGCCAAAAATGTACTGGGAGGTATCGCCTGCATTTCCGGTAACGTACCGGCTTCGCTTTTATATTCCGGCACGCCTCAGGATGTTAAGGAATATTGCCGTAAACTCATCGAAGCATGCGGGAAGGGCGGCGGCTATATACTTACCGGGGAGGCACATATGGAGAAAGCCCATTCGGCTGACAATCTGCATGCCATGATAGAAGCAGTGAAAGAATACGGTAATTATTAGGTATCGACTTTGGGTAAATTTTACATAACGTACTAAAATCGCAAGGAGTAAAAAATGGTCGAGGAAGAGAGAAAAAAACAAATTGAAGCGGAATTGAAAGAACGCGGTACTATGCATGACGAAGGACCGAAAGCAACTAAAATTAAGAAGGAAAAGTTCGGGGAAGAGGAATTTGAAGTCATCTACCGGGAGGCGAGAAGACCATCGGTAACCGCGAAGATGCGATTCAGTTTTTGTCCTCCCTTTAATCCGCGTACGTATATCGCGGAGCCCGGGATTATCTGCGAGCAGGATGTCGCCGTGACCCTGCGTGACGGTACCGTAATATATACCGATATTTTCCGCCCGGTCGACCGGACGAATATTCCCGTAATTCTTTCGTGGAGTATGTTCGGCAAACGCCCCGGAGATATCGAAACCGAGTGGCAGACAATGGGAGTACCGCCGGGAACAATCTCCCGGATGACCAAGTTCGAGTCGGCTGACCCCGGCTACTGGTGCCGTCAGGGATATGCCGTGGCCAATGTGGATATCCGCGGTATCGGTCATTCGCAGGGCGATATGAATATGTTCGGTACGCAAGATGCCCGGGACGGCTATGACTTTATCGAATGGATAGCCACGCAGCACTGGTGCAACGGCAAGGTAGGTATGGCTGGCAACTCCGGTGTGGCCATGACCCAATGGCGGATTGCCGCAGAACAACCGCCGCATTTAGCCTGCATTGCCCCCTGGGAAGGCACCGGAGACATCTATCGGGAGTCTTTTTTTGAGGGTGGTATTCCCGGACCAGGCGGCTCGATGGTAATAGCCGCAGTATCGGGAGTTGGTTTCCTTGAAGATGTCGGTGCGATGTCTAAAAAATTTCCCCTGATGAATGCCTACTGGGAAGATAAGATACCGAAATGGGAAAATATCAGGTTACCGGTTTATACTACTATCTGCTGGAATCATTTTCATTGCCGCGGTTCGGCGGAAGGGTTCCGCCGGATTCGTTCGACGAAGAAGTGGCTCAGGGCACACCGGGAATTCGAATGGCCGGATACTTACAGCAATAGTTCCCTAGAAGACCTGAAAAAATTCTTCGACCGTTATCTTAAAGATGTACGGAACGGTTGGGAGTTAACGCCGAGGGTCCGCCTCGAGGTGACGGATGCGTATGAATCTGAGTTTCAAACCAACCGTCCGGAAAAAGAATTTCCGCTAGCCCGGACACAATATAAAAAGCTCTATATCGACGCCGTAAAGGGAGCAATGTCATGGGAGCCTGTCGTTAAAGAGTCAAAAGTCAGTTACGAGGGTAAGACCGGACAGACGAACTTTGCGATGAAGTTCGAGGAAGATACGGAAATAACCGGTTATATGAAACTTCACATGTGGGTCGAAGCTGAGGGCAATGACGAGATGGACCTTTTTATAAGTGTCCGTAAGCTTGATAAAAACGGTAAGTGGCTACCTGTTTCGGTCTTGGGTGAGTCGCATCCGGGGGCCTGGGGTAAGATCAGAGTGTCCCACCGGGAGTTAGACCCGAAATGGTCGAGCGATTTCCAGCCGGTTATGTCGCACCGCCGGGAACAGAAACTGAAACCGGGCGAAATTGTACCGGTGGATATCGAAATATATCCTTATAGCCGCCTCTGGCATAAGGACGAGCAGCTTGAAGTCGTAGTTGCCGGCCGTTATATCAGGGAAGGCTGGTTCGAACGTCTGGAGTGGTGGCCGGAGAACAAGGGCAATCACGTCATACATTCGGGAGGGAAATACGATTCATTTCTCCAGATACCGGTTATTCCGCCTAAATATCAGGCCGGAGACTATATTTACCGTTAGATAATAGAAGCATTATTAGGAGGTAACAATGGCTGACCGACCCTGGGAAAAAGAAGGCTGGATAACCCTGGCTGATGAGGAACATGAATTACACTGCGTTACTGCAGAAATGATCGACTGGTGGTGGGACAACATGGAGAAAGGCTATGTTCTTTGGCACCCGACCGACCATAAAAATTTCTACTGGGAAGTGGCACCCGGTGAAGTAGGACATATCGGTGCGGTGCAGGTAGCCGACCAGGATGCTAATAAGCAGGGAGGAGCCAGAGGTAAGTGGCTGGATGTAAGCGTCTTTCCTTTTGAGATAGACTATGAGCACTGTCTCGTTCTAGAGGGATTCAATAATGATGCGGAGAATCAAGACCTGTGCGTTCATATGTATTCGGCGGCGGACTATGGCTGCAAACACCGTTTCTTAACGATTATGCGCGGCCCAAAAGCGAAGCAGATAAAAGAATTTATCGACAGTAGAAAGGGCTCTTCAGAAGGACGTTCTCATCCTACCGAAGAAGCGGAAAGATGGCCGGAGTTTCTTCCCGAATTGTATAAATTATGGAGTGTAGTAAAAGACCCGAAGCTCAATCCTCATCCCAATTTGAAAATAAAAAAGATGCCTAACGGTCGGTATGAATACGTAACACCTCAGAATAAGCCCGTGTCAGTAGAAGGAGAAAAATAGACATGAAACACACGAACAGGGACGTACACACAGCTGACGTAGTTGTTATCGGTGCTGGTCCCGGCGGGTCAGCAGCAGCAAAGAATTGTGCTCAGCGTGGGTTACGGACTTTATTACTGGAGAAAGCGAAGCCCCCGCGTTATAAATCGTGTCTGCGCCGTTTCCCGGATAATATGACCCGTACTCTTGTTGCCAGAGAGTTCGGTCCCACTCCCGACTGGGTTTTAACCGACCCGCCCCATATTTATTACCTCGCAAGAGGGATGAAACCTACGGAGTACGGACATGAACCGCAAGAAGAGCCGCAACTCTGCCCCCATATGTTCAGCACGGAATGCGATTACTGGATGAATTTGAAAGCTAAATCAGCCGGAGCCGAACTATGGGATGAGACACTAGTTACCGATGTTATCCAGGAGGGTGACGGAGTAATCGTAAAAATCAGCAGGCGGGGAGAAAATCAAGAGATACATGCTGGATTTGTCGTCGGTGCCGACGGTGCGATGTCTACTATCAGGAGAAGACTTTACCCCGACCTCAAATTTCATACTCTCGCAAGTATCCAGGAATTTTATCCGGCGGCACTATCACCGTTGGATAGAAAGTATGCTTACACATTTGAATTCGACGCCCCGCAAAAAGATATGTTCCATATCGTACATAAAAAAGGCTGCTTCCATATCGATGTCGATGCCTCCGCAAGGTCGGTAAAAGAATCTGCGGACTTAGCAAAGCAGACTATGTATAAAATGTTCGGTTTTAACCCGGAGACAAAACCGATGTGGAGTGCCGGGACTACGATGGTGCTATTACTCGATGAGGTACTGAGCGGCCGGTTGATTCCCGCAAAAGGTAACGTGCTGCTGGTAGGCAATGCTGCCGGACTGGTTAAGCCGAGCGATGTCGGCAGAGTCGGTAATGCTAAGATATGGTTCGGTGGGGGCGGCGTAGGTCTGGCAGTAAAGAGCGGAATAATGGCGGCAGAGGCTATTTCGAAAGCAATCGATACCTCAAAGGACGCTGCCGGTATATACCTGCCGGATTTTGAAAATATCGTATCGGTACTTAAAGACATTGCCGCTAACAAAGTTTATTACAAGCAAGGCAACTGGAAAGACCACGATAAATTTTTAAATAAGCTTATTTAGAGTTAAAACGGCATAACGGATTACTAATATGATCGAAACTGGTCTTAAAAGTTCGGCTAATTAAACCCTTAGCTTCACTAAAGGTGATTCGGATTGTGTGTATTTGACATAACTATCCAACCACGCTCCGATAAAACGCTGTGCGGGTATAGTTCGACCCTCCCCCGTCTCCACCAGAAACACGGACGGGCTTCCCGATTGAGTTCGGAGAGGCTCGTTGATGATATGAATACTGGAACCGCCCTTGGTTACCGCCACTTGAAATATCGGTATGAAGGGCGGTTTTGGTTTTATGGCGACAACGGATTTAGTCTGTTTGGCATCGACATAAATTGCATCCAGCATGGTTAGTAATAGTTTTCGCTGTTCCTCTAATTTTGCCTCAGCCCATAAATCTTTAAGGTTCATAATCAACTTACCGGCCTCTTCGGCGGCATTAGCGCCGGGCACTACCAGCGATTCCAGTTCCATTTCAAGCAACTTACGCTGCCGGTTGTATTCTTCATCGGGGAAAAGACCG
>JAFGLR010000126.1 GCA_016927955.1 Dehalococcoidales bacterium | reverse complement strand
TTTTGCGGAAGCGTTATGTCCCGAGCGCTCTTTTGCCTGGGAGATATTAAAGTCGCCATGTAATTTTACCGGAATCGATATATCCTCTAATATTTGTCAGATATATTTTACTTGTTTTTCCCCTTAAAATTTGATAGTTTTAATATTTAAGTATGTCAATTATTTACGATATCGCTAAATATAATCGTCTCGTCTGGGATTTACGGGATTTCTGTAAATATGAGATTACTATCGAAAAGAGTAAGCAGATACTGTTAGACAGAATCAATAACCGAGGAAAAAATTTCCTTACGATTGTTCGAAATGCCATTTATGAGAACCCTAAGAGTCCCTATTTACAATTACTAAATATCGCCGGCTGCGAATACGGGGATATCGAAAAGGACGTAATTAATGACGGTATCGAGTCCACTCTGATGAAACTGCTTCAAAAAGGAGTTTACTTAAGCTTCGAAGAGTTTAAGAAAGGGATGGAGGTAATAAGGGGTAGCCAGAGCTTTAACTTCAAGCAGTCTGATTTCGATAATCCTTACGTCCCGGTAATAGTACAGGGTGCGAGTGGCGGATCCCGTAGTAGCGGAACAAACACCACTTTCGATATGAAAAATGCAGCTGCTAATAGTTGTTATCGTTTACCAATGCTAGTAGCCAACCCTGACATGGATAAACCGATGGGGATATACAAACCAATCTTGCCGGCGAGTTCCGGTATAAGTAATGTCCTATTATGGTGGAAAGTGGGACATCCACCACTCCGCTGGTTTACCCCGGTTAACGAAAAACAAGTAAGGGCTTCACTTCGAGACAGATTAGCCCTCAGGTATATTATTTATGGAAGCACCTTATGGGGGGCGAGATTAGCACGACCGGAATACGTAGATTTAAGTGACGTAATTAAGGTAGCCATGTGGATGGCTGATACTAAAAAGCAATTAGGTGGTTGTTGCTTGATAACTTCAGTAAGTCCGGCTGTTAAAGTTTGCCACGCTGCAATTCAAAACCATATTGATATCGAAGGTACTCACATTAACGTCAGCGGCGAACCTCTAACCGAAGCCAAATACAAACAAATAACAAACTCCGGTGTAACCGTCTCGACTAGATATACCATGAATGAAACCAGCGGCATAGGTTATGGCTGTTCTTATAGTAATCCTATCGACGATATACATCATTTTCACGATTCTACTGCTATAATCCAACACCCAAAAAGGATTGGGCAAAATAACGGTGAAATCGCAGTTGATGCTTTCTTATGTACTACACTTTTACCAACCGCACCAAAGATACTTTTAAATGTAGAAAGTGACGACTACGGAATTATGGAAAACCGTAGCTGCGATTGCATCTTCGGACAATTAGGATTTAATACCCATATTCACCACATCAGAAGCTATGCTAAGCTAACCGGCGTTGGGATGACCATTATCAACACCGACTTGGTACGTATCCTGGAAGAAGTATTACCGCAGAAATTCGGCGGTTCTGCCGCGGATTACCAGCTATTAGAAGAAGAGGATAATGAAGGACGCACACACTTGAATCTGCTTATCAGCCCCAGCGTCGGTGCGGTTAACGAAAAGAATGTGGTGACCGCAGTAATAGCAGAGCTATATCGGATACCTCATGGCGGTCGTCTGGCTGCAGGTGTCTGGCAACAGGAAAAAACGTTATCTATAAAGAGGATGAATCCTATTTCAAACACCGGAAAGGTAATTACTTTACAATTGGGTAATCAAAAATAATTTCCTCCGGATGAGATTATTTTATAAACGGTCGGAAAAGGAGAATCAATAATGCGAAATAAAACCATGTTTTCATTGCTTCTAATTTTACTCGCAATGGGGCTATTATTAACTAGCTGTAAATCCACTACGAATGAAACATTATCACCTGAGGAATTCTATGAGGGAAAAACTGTAACTATAGTGGCTGGGGGAGACCCTGGTACGATAACTGATCTTACTAGCCGCATCATCGCGAATTACTTAGGCACTGATATTAAAGGCAACGTTATCGTAGAAAACCGGAGCGAAGCTGGTGGTTTTGATGGTATGAATTATACGGCGGAGGCAAACCCTGATGGGCTTACTCTTGCAACATGCAGTATAGTCAAGTTACTATCCGGTAAAATTCTTAACGACCCCGCCGCACAATATGAGATTGATGACTTCACTTTCATCCTGAGTATGAATAAATCACAAACCTACTTTTATGTATCAGCTACCGGACCATATCAGTCTTTTGGTGATCTCCTGGCCGGTACAGACTTAAAAATCGCGGCGGGTTCAGCTTCAGGTTACATAAGTTTAGCTGGGCTTACGGTGGTAGAGTTATTGGATTTGGATGCTAAGGTCATCACCGGATTTGAAAACAATGCCGCTCGTTCCCTCGCAACTCAACGAGGCGAGGTAACAGGATATGCCACAAGTTTAACAGGTCTTACCGGAGGCGAGTTAACCGAAGGCACCCTAATTCCTCTCTTCGTCATTGCCACCCAAAGAGACCCGGTCAGACCGGATATTCCTGCCATCACCGAACTAGTCAATTTATCTGGGGATGATATTGCCCTGGTAGAATTATGGGAAAACGGGCTAGCCTCAGGTTCCGCTTTAATAGCTCCAATCGGAATACCTGAAGACAGGCTCGATTTTATTAATAAGTTAGCTAGTAGCTGGTGTCAGGATGAGAGCTTTCGACAGGAAATAAACCTGATTTCTGGTTACGAAGTGTCATATTATGCCAGCGGAGAGTTATTAAATAAATCAGTTTATGATATCGCAGATTCCTTAGAGAGTTTTCAGGCCCGATTTGCTGAAATGATTGAGAAATATCGACTATGAAGTTAGCGTTCGGTTTCTACATTTAAGCTAATTGGGGGTAAACCCGGATAATGCTCGAAGCTTATGGAATGGCATTCACCACTCTATTTCAGCCAGCTAATTTATTTATTCTGCTGGTCGCTATCGGCATTGGCTTATTCGTTGGTATCCTTCCCGGACTCGGGGGAGGAGCAATGGTGGCAATCTTGCTACCCTTTATCTTCACCATGTCTGCTGAGGTAGCCCTTATACTTTTAATTGGATTACATGCTGTTGTTTTTACCTCCGGCGGTATTACTTCCATACTTCTCAATATCCCAGGGGAATCCGCAAGTGCTGCGACCTGTCTCGATGGATTCCCTATGACACAAAAAGGTGAGGGTGGCAGGGCTATTAGTGCTGCAGTAACGAGTTCTATGGCTGGCGGTATATTACCGGTATTCTTAGCCCTGGCAATGATTCCTTTAATGATGCCCATAATTTTGGCTTTCGGACAGCCAGAAATGGCTATGCTTGTTTTGCTCGGAATTTCTTTTATAGCAGCATTATCAGGCGGTTCGGTTGTTAAAGGGGCTCTTGCCGGTATTTTAGGATTACTAATTTCTTTTGTCGGTTATCATGGAGTAACCGGTGTTGCTCGGTTTACTTTTAATACCACCTTTCTTTATGACGGAATTGAACTGGTGCCCCTTGCTTTAGGATTGTTCGGGTTATCTGAAATATTAGATATGGGTATGAAAGGTAAAACCTCTATTGCACGGTTTTCCGTCACGAATTTCTCAGGAGTATTGCAGGGGATAAAAGACGTTTGGCATCATCGATGGCTCTGGTTACGCAGCACCTTAATCGGTTATCTTATCGGCATAATACCCGGTATCGGCGGACAGGTAGCGACATGGTTGTGCTACGGACATGCTAAACAATCATCCAAATACCCTGAAAAATTCGGCATGGGCATGGTAGAAGGTGTTATCGCTCCGGAGGCAGCCGACAATGCCAAGGAGTCCGGCTCACTTTTAACCACTATGGTCTTCGGCTTACCCGGTAGTGCGGTGATGACTTTAATTCTGGCGGCTTTTATAATAGTCGGGGTTACTCCCGGGCCAAGTATGATAGCTGATAACCTGCCACTGGCATTGACTTTACTTATGGGCATCGCC
>JAFGLR010000125.1 GCA_016927955.1 Dehalococcoidales bacterium | reverse complement strand
CTCTAAACATCATGATATTCGTTAATACGTAATTATTTCACTTCCAGGGAATAAGAAATTACTCCTTTAGCAATTTATTCAAATCGCTAAATCTTTTAAGTTTGCCTTATTTTCAGAATAAGACCGATATCCGGACATATCATATTAATTGGACGTATTAAAATATACCGTATTATAATGACACTATGACGAATAAGCAGGAACTTAAAATTCTGTTCTCATTTAAAGAAATCGAGGCAACCGTAAATCGGTTAGCTGAACAAATCCGTAAGGATTATTACGATAAAAACCCGGTAATAATCAGCATTTTAAAAGGCTCTTTTGTATTTACCGCTGACCTAGTCCGCCGTCTTGATTTCCCGATGGAGGTAGAATTTGTCAGGTTAGCCAGCTACGGGAAAGGACAAACCAGCTCCGGCAAAATTATTGTCAAGCAAGGTCTCCATTTCCCAATAAAAAACCGTAACATACTGATAGTTGAGGACATTATCGATACCGGCTATACATTGTCTTTCCTTATTGACTATCTAAAGAAACGCGAACCGTTATCTATTAAATTGTGTGCACTTGCAGACAAACCTTCCCGGCGGCAGGTTCCTATTGCTATCGATTATCTGGGATTTACCGTCCCGAATAAATTTATCGTTGGGTACGGTATCGACTATAGTGAAAAATACCGCTACCTGCCGGATATTTGCGTTTTGGAATAATATTTTTAGTAGGGGTAATTATGGAAGCCAAAACGGTCTATTTCGAAAATATGGGCGAAAGTAATACTGAAACTACGTTAAAACTAGCCAAACAGCGGGCTATAGAATCGGGAATTAAAACCATAATAATAGCATCAAGCCGTGGTGTGACAGCTGTTAAAGCAATCAAGGCTTTGAAAGGATTCCATGTAATAATAGTATCACACGTAACAGGATTCGGCGGTCCGGATACCCAGGAATTTACCGAGGATAACCGGAAAGCCGTTGAAAAACAGGGTTTTACTATTCTAACAGCAGCCCATCCGTTTGCTGGTTTAAGCCGGGCGATGCGTTCTAAACATAATATGTTTATGCTGGGTGATATTGTCAGCGATACATTACGTGTATTCGGCCATGGCACAAAAGTAGCCTGCGAACTGGCTTTGATGGCAGCTGACGCCGGATTAGTACGCACGGATGAAGATGTAATATGTATCGGCGGAACCGGCCGGGGTGCCGATACGGCCTGTGTTATCAAACCGGTTAATACTCATAATTTTTTCGATTTAAAAGTTAAAGAAATAATCTGTAAACCATGGGTAGGATAAGCGGGTGAAAATCGTCCGTTTTATAGTTGCAAAACAAATAAAATACGGCATTTTAAAAAATAATTCGATTCAGGTCATTAAAGGCAAGCCCTATAATCAAATCAATCTTACCGATGAGTATTATTCTTTAAGCAGAGTAAAGTTGCTCGCTCCTTGTCAGCCTTCTAAAATAGTGGCTCTCGGCTTAAATTATGTCAGTCATAGTGCCGAGTTTAATCACGATATACCTAAATCGCCGCTTATCTTTCTCAAGCCATCTACAGCGGTAATCGGAACGGAAGATAATATCATATTTCCGCCGTCATCCAAGCAGGTCGATTATGAAGCGGAATTAGGGGTAGTCATCAAAAAGAAAGCCAGGCAAGTAGCTAAAGAAAAGGCTTTTGAATATGTGCTGGGTTATGTTTGTTTCAACGACATTACTGCCCGTGATCAGCAGCAATTCGACGGTCAGTGGACCAGAGCCAAGAGTTACGATACATTTGCCGCCATTGGCCCCTGGATAGAAACTGATGTTAACCCGGGCAACCTAAAAATCGAAGCTTATCTTAACGGTCTCCAAAAACAGAAGGGGAATACTTGCGATTTAATTTTCCCGGTCGCTGAATTGATTCATTTCATATCTAATATAATGACTTTACTGCCCGGCGATGTAATTGCCACGGGCACTCCGAGCGGTGTAGGGCCGATGAAATCCGGTGACGTGATAGAAATCAAAATAACATCTATCGGTACCCTGAAAAACTACGTCACGAGCCAATATTGATTAATATAATACCATATTAATCTATGTTAATTAATATTCACTAACGCCCGTGCTCCCCTCTTTACAAATATGGTATAATATGATTAACTAATAAATTTTCTCACTCTGTTTCTCTTTATTATATTGACTTAAAAGCAATTATATATGTTAATATCTCCGACACACCGATGTTTTCCGGCAAGATAAATCTGAAGGGAGATTACTGTAACAATGACAGGAAAACGCACGGATGCAATAGGGAAAAAAGAGACGTTCACACCAACGAAAAGTAATATCCTAGGAAACCTCCTCCTTACTCCTGTCTGTATAAAGTTACATTGCCCCAATCAGGTTAGATGTCTAAGCCAGGGGACTGGTACCTTCCAAATTCTTGGTGATGTCTGTACACATAGTTGTGCTTATTGTTTTTTCCCCCAGGGTAAGCCATTACCGGTTGACCCTAACGAACCGGATAAAATAGCCCGTGCAGTCAAATTGCTCAATTTAAAATATGTCACCATAACTTCCGTCAGCCGTGATGATTTATCGGATGGCGGAGCCACTCAGTTTGCCCGTGTTGTCGAAGCAATCCATGGAACTTCACCTGATACCTCAGTAGAATTAATTATTCACGATTTTGGCGGTAATCCTGACGCCTTAAAAACAGTTGCCGATAGCAATCCTGAGGTTATCGCTCATAAGCTTGATACCGTACCACGTCTTTATGAAGAAGTGAACCGTGAAACCGATTACTGCCGCTCATTATATGTTCTAGAGTCCTTGAAGGTATCAAATCCGGATATTGTCACGAAATCAGGGATGATACTAGGCATGGGTGAAACCGATTATGAAGTTATTAGGGTAATGAAAGATGTCGTAGACTGCGGATGTAATTGCTTTACCATTGGGCAATATTTACCCCCCTCGACCCGTCACCATGAGCTCATTAGATATATTACTTCGCAGGAATTTAATGAGTACCAGTCCCTGTCTTTACAGATGGGTTACATGTCAGCACGTTCCGGCCCGTTCGTAAGCGGTGCCTTCGAGGCCTATGAAATGTATAAAGAGATAGCCGAATAGTCGTTGCTGACTTATTTTTATCTCTTAAACAAGAAAATGGGTTTTACCTATCTTTCCTAATTACGGTTGACGATTGTTATTATTAATAGTACACTTGACCTAGTAGAAGAAAATGTTGACCGTTGATAAATTATTCTTACTCACATCCGGTGCTGCATTTGATATCTGCGGTGCGGAAGGGACACGGAAACCCGACCCATCGCCTTTCCGGTTCTTATATAAGGCGGCATTACCTCAGGGCAATTCTGTATGTCTGTTTAAAGTATTGCAGACTAACGCCTGCACAAATGATTGTGCTTACTGCAGCAACCAAGTAGGGCGGGATTGTCCCAGATTTACCTTCCGGCCCGAAGAGTTAGCCAGGACGTTCATGGAATTGTACCGTAAGAGGATAGCCCGCGGGTTATTTTTAAGTTCGGCCGTTAACGCTAATCCCTCCCGGACAATGGAGCGGATGATTAATACTGTAGAAATACTTCGCCACCGTTACGAATATAAAGGATATATCCACCTTAAGATTATGCCGGGTGCCTCCTTCGATTGTGTAGAAGAAGCCTGTAAACTGGCAGACCGGGTATCTGTAAATATGGAAGCTCCTACAAAAGAGCACCTTTCTAAGTTAAGCTCTTGTAAAGACCTTTTTCACGGCATTATCGAACGGATGAAATGGGTTAAGCAACTTACCGACCATAACGGCAGTTTAGCTCCATCCGGTCAGACCACTCAATTTGTAGTCGGTGCGGCCGGTGAAACCGACCGTGAGTTGATAGATACTACGCAGGCTCTATATAAAGAAGTTGGTTTAAGGAGAGCCTATTTCAGTGCTTTTAAGCCTATTTCATACTCCCGTCTGGAAAACCGCCGTCCCACACCGCCGATTAGAGAGCACCGGTTATATCAGGTAGATTGGTTAATGCGAGTCTATGGCTTCCCGGTACACGAAATATTGCTGGCACTGGATAAAGATGAATTTTTACCGCTTCGGAAAGACCCTAAATTAATAATCGCTAGTAAAGAACCATGGCTATTCCCCGTCGATATTAACCGGGCGAGCTATGATGAATTATTGCGGGTACCCGGTATCGGGCCGGTTTCCGCCAATCGGATTATCGAAACCCGGAAAGACCACAGCATCAATTCTTTGGAGCAACTTATAAAGATGCATGTCGTGGTGAAAAGGGCTAATCACTTTATATGGTTCCGCAGTATGCTTAGCAGCGAGAAACAGCTTTCTTTTCTACCTCAGATGGATGAAGAGGAAAGAGAACCGGAACCAACGCTGTCTTCAGCCTGCCGGTAATACGCATAATCAATTCCCCTCGTGATTATTACGTTAATTAGTATATCTTGATCTGTAGATTATGGTATAGAGTAAATAATTTCTTCTTTGAATTAGGCTATTCCGACTTATCTGAGTTTATTATCCTGGGAATAAGCCTAAGAAGGAAACTGGATTTTGCATTTCCGGCAATACTACGGCCAATGGCTTCTACAATCTTTGAGACTCTTGGATATGGTACACCAATAACCATTTCCTCAGGCCGGTACTGACCAAAGGACCTACATGACATATCCAATAAGCTTAATCCTATTTGTCTTGTTGCTATTGGTAATGCAATGACCCCGGAACAAAGAGGCTCTCGGTGTATTGTGTTGATATCGCCTGTTTCGAAAGCATCGAGGAATAGAATGCGGCTAATCTGAAGCGGCGTACCCACGAATACCACTACGTCAGGGCGGAAATTTGCGTTCATTAGAGGGGAAAGAATAATATACTTTCCTAAATCAGGTGCTTGTTCCCTAGCTAAATCAATCATCCTGCGTGCGGCAGTTTTGGAACCGACTATTTTCTCTCTCCGGACGAGAAAATCTTCTAAATGCCAGACTGGAGAGCTTCCTATGCCTACATGAACTTTACCACTACAAATTATATTTTTACCTGAGCAGTAAAAGGAGACGCCCCTCCTCGCTTTTTGAATCATCACACATAGTGTTGTTTTGCCACGATGTTTATTTATTCCTTCGGGAGCTTCCGAGGTAATGCTGATGGCAATCGGATGTCCATCAAGTCCTAGAGCATTCTGCAACTTAGTGCTAAAGTGGACACTTCCTTCCTGTATATCTGCTTGTTCCCTCATAGTAGATATTATAATCGGCTTTGTCCTAGTATTTCTATAAGCTAAATCCCCGGAAAAAGGAACCTATGTATATTCATACCTTTTTGATATCTAACAATATCAATTACGTAGCCGGATAACATTTCTTCGTTTCCTGCAGCCAATTGAAATATACAGGCTTTCTTGACCTTACAAAACGTTAAATTTGTGTATTATTACCGATACCGATATAATTTAGCCAAATAGCACTTGAAAGGAACATAAAATGTCTGTACCCGAACGTATTAAAAAAGGAACTGCCTCAGGCTCACTAGTCAGAAGAATGTTCGATGAAGGGCTTGCCTTTAAAAAGAAATACGGCGCAGAAAATGTATTCGACCTTTCCCTGGGCAATCCGATAACCGAACCGCCAATGGAGTTTAAGCAGGAATTATTAAAACTTGCCGAAAGTAAGTCCCCGGGCTTACATAGGTATATGGAAAACGCCGGATATGTAGATACCCGAGCCGCTATAGCAAACAACATTAATAAAGAAGCAGGCACTAAATTTACCGAAAATGAAATCGTAATGACATGCGGTGCCGCCGCTGCTTTAAACGTGGTACTGAGAACAATTCTTACCCCTGGTGACGAAGTTATCCTCTTCACTCCGTATTTCCCGGAATATTTTCATTACATCACTCACCACGACGGGATAGTTAAAACGTCACCCACAGATGAGCAGTTTATACCCCGTATCGATTTATTCGAAAAAACGGTCGGACTAAAAACAAGGGCGGTGATTATTAATTCACCGAATAACCCAACCGGCGTGGTTTATGGAGAAAAGGTACTACACGATATTACCGATGTCCTGAAACGTAAACAAAAACAATACGGTACGCAAATATTACTCATCAGCGATGAGGCTTATAGCCGTATTCTGTTCGACGGCCTAAAATACCAACCAATATGGCCGCATTACTCCGAAAGTATTGTCGTAACCTCCCATTCTAAAGACCTAGCATTACCGGGCGAACGCATCGGTTATATCGCCATCCACCCCGGATGCACCGATAAAGACGGACTGCTTAACGGGTTTATTTACAGCAACCGAACGCTCGGCTTTGTCAACGCCCCGGCGTTAATGCAGCGTATCGTAGCTCGTTTACAGGGTATTTCTGTCCCTGCCAGTAATTACCAAAATACTCGCGATTACCTATACAACAGTTTGACTGAAATGGGCTATTCCATCGTTAAGCCGCAGGGTGCTTTCTATATGTTTCCGGAATCATTGCAGCCAGATGATTTCGCCTTCGTCAGCGAACTTCAGCAAGAGCGGGTATTAACGGTACCCGGACAGGGATTCGGTACGCCCGGCTTCTTCCGCATCGGTTATTGTGTGGACAACCGAACTCTGGAGGGAGCATTGATAGGCTTTAGAAAAGTGGCTGAAATATACAAAATTTAGCCCTTTTACACATCATATCTTGACAGATTAATTAACAATATGTTAAGTTGATTTCAAATGGCGGTTATAAGTTATAAATCAGGATGTCTGAAATTCGTCTTTACCGGGCGCATCAAGATGCGCTTGGGGGGATGCTTGTATATATAAAGTAAATTATTAAATTTATTAAAGGAGATTTAGTAATACCTCCCTGACTGTATAGGGAGGTATTTTTTTTAAGGAAAATTCAAATGAGTAATAAAAAATATATTCCAATAGAAATAACACCGCACTTCTACCAGTTGGGTATACACCCTTTCCCGGCTTATCTTTCTATAGGCAAAGAGGCGATGATTATTGAAGGCGGGACCGGTGCCACTGCAGACATTATTGTTGACCAGATTGAACAGCTTGGGATTGAACCGACAAGGATAAAATATGTCGTCCTGACTCATTCTCATTCCGATCACATCGGGGCAGTACCCCGATGGAAAAAACGCTGGCCTCACCTGAAAATATTAGCCGGTCCGATAGCAGATAAACTCCTCCAGAAAGACGGTGCAGTAAAAGAATTTATCACCTCGGACAATATAATCTCCGAAATCGTTCTTAAAAAGGGCGAAATCGCTAAGATGCCGGCCGAGTTATCAGACTATACCTTCAGGATAGATATCCCGGTCAATGAAGGCTATAAAATCGACCTCGGAGACAGCGTAGTTTGGAACGTCCTAGATGTTCCGGGACATTCTCCCTGTCATATATCGCTATTCAATCCGAGTGAGGCCATTTTAGCCATGGGTGATGCCACCGGTTTTTACGTCCCGGAAAAAGGAGTCTTTTGGCCTAATTATTTTAGTTCGCTTGACGATTACTGCCGTAGCATAAAAAAGCTGGCTGCTTTACCGGTTCGCCTAGGGGCTCTGAGTCATAACGGAGTAATTTCCGGAGATGTTAAAGATTACTTACGAAGTGCTCTTAAAGCAACCGAAGACTATTATCAGGAAATACGGAACAGATTGGACAACGGCGAGAGTACCGACGAAATGGCGAAGGAAAAAGCAAAGTGGGTTTATACATTGACCGATTACTTCCCCATTGAGTTAATGTATGATTTAGCTAAAGTACTCATTTCGCGTTCTCGTGCAATTGAATATAACGGGGATATGTTTAAAATATATTAATTACAGTCTTATATATAATAACGCAACTTTGACACGCATACTAGTATTTGATAACCTTGACGTTAAACAAATATGTAATGAGGGAATAAAGTCAATGAGGGAAAGAAGTTACCGGCCTGGAACGCTTACTCCGAATATTTATCTTTTGGGAACGCCGTTATATCCGGCCTATTTAGCAATGGGTGAATACGGCATGATTATCGAGGGTGGTATTACAGCTACCGCCCATTTACTGGAAGACCAGGTAAAAGAGTTGAATATCGCCCCGGAGAAAATCAAATATGTAACTCTTACTCATACTCACCCGGACCATATCGGAGCGATTCCTTATCTAAAGAAAATATGGCCGCACTTGCAAGTTATCGGAGGCACGGTAGCTGCAAAGTTACTGCTAAGAGAAGAAGCCGTTAAAGAGTTCCTGAGTGTCGATGCCAGTATCAATGAGAACCTGCTAATCCGCGGGGAGATTGCCGAATGGCCGGAAGTACTGGATAGCTATGCCTTCCAGGTAGATAAAATTGTTTCCGATGGTGAGAAAATAGATTTAGGCGGCGGCAATATCTGGACGGCTTATGAGACTCCCGGACACTCATCATGCCATATGTCGTACCATAACGAAAAAGAGGGCATAACAGTTATCGGTGACGCCACCGGTTTATACGACCCGATGAGAGATATTTTCTGGCCGAACTACTTTAATTCGCTTGATTCTTATTGCAATAGCATTAAAAAATTAGCCGCATTACCAGCACAAATTGGTGTCGTAAGCCATAACTATACTCTCGGTGATGTCAAACACCATTTTTATAAAGCTATTAAAGCTACCGAAAATTTCCACAACAAGATGCTCGAGAGAATTAATAAGGGAGAAAGCCCGGAAGTGGTGGCCCTGGATATGGCTAAATGGGTCTATACTTTTACAAACCTGCAACCTTTCCAGGTTATTCATAACATGAGTAGATTAATGTTAAAACGCTCTCAGACATCAACAGGTAACCCGGATATGTTCGATATTTAAATTAGGTATTATATTGGTATTTGTAAAAGATAGGAGAAAAAATGGATACAGCAAAACGTCTCGAAATTAAAGCAACCAAACAACTCAGAGATTTGATGTCAAAACATTTTCTGGAAATCGACGAAGCTGTTTGTACCAAGACTAAAAAGGTAGCCTGGTGTACCAGCGTCGGACCGGCTGAACTGGCGATGGGCATGGGATTCCGTGTCTATTATCCGGAAAACCATGGCGCGATGATTGGGTCAACACGGCTGGCTACTGATTATATTCCCTACGCAGTTGCCAACGGCTATTCACCGGATATATGCTCCTATCTTACCGCCGATGTCGGCGGTTATTTGAAGGGGGAAACCCCGTTAACGAAAGCTTACGGCATTAAAAGCATCCCAAAGCCGGATATATTGCTCTACAACACTAACCAGTGCCGTGATGTATATGACTGGTTCAGTTTTTACGCCCGGGAATGGAACATCCCGATTGTGGGCATTAATACCCCTCGCTCTCAGGCAATGGTAAGGGAGGAAGTTATCGGACTCGTAGCCGCCCAATTGAAAGAAATGGTACCGACTTTGGAACAGGTCGCCGGACGAAAATTCGATATCGATGAATTCCGCGAAGCTGTACGGCTATCCCGCAAGTGCTCCGATTTATGGAATGAAGTCCTCGATACCGCTTCGGCTAAGCCATCACCGCTTACTTTCTTCGATGCCTGTATTCATATGGGGCCGGCAGTTGTGATGAGGGGTCGTCAGGAGACCATTGATTATTATAACTTACTCCTTCCTGAATTAAAGGAGCGTATCAGTCAGGGTGTCGCCGCCATTGAGGGTGAAAAACACCGGTTTTACTGGGAAGGAATGCCGATATGGGGTAAGTTACGCAACATGAG
>JAFGLR010000124.1 GCA_016927955.1 Dehalococcoidales bacterium | reverse complement strand
ATTGCACAATTATGTTTTTAGGCTGAAGGAAAGTGCAAAGGTTCTGTGTATCGTACACGATAGCCCACCATACATGACTTTCCCACAGCAAAATATCGATGTTTTTATCGAATTGCCTTTTTAACCTTTACAAATTTCAACAATGCCATTAAGACGGGGAGACGGTGGAGGGTCGAACTCTACCGGAAACACGATATATCGAAATGGAATTTCTTTCAGGTCTTTGGCTCTATACCACGCCATACCATTTTATGCTTGAATAATTTTTACGAGGCTGAAACACTGTATCGTTGATTAAATTTCTGATTATTTAATAGATTTACGACTGATATTCATTAATTGTTTAACATCTTTTCTCTCTGCGTTTGCCGCGTCTATAAAAGTGACTATTTTCAATTTCCCATCTGATGAAAAATCAAAAATGAACCAGGCACCTCCGTCGGTAAATGCACCTAATTTTACTGAATTTGCCTTGCAATAATTTTTTAATTGCTTGATCCTTTTATCTGAAAAGGTATTACTTAATTTTTTAATAGCCGAGATTGTTCCCCAACACTTTGCCTCTATATAAAGCACAGGTTCACCGTTTTTAAGGCAAGTATGATCTGGCTTATTCCCATTAATATCGCTGCATTCAACTCGAACATTATCGGATTTTCCAGATCCCAACCTAAAGCTCTTATTATGGGATCCACGAGGGAATATCTGGTGGCCTCTTCATTAGTACAAAATATTGAGTCACCGTGTTGCCCCATATAGCCACAAATCTTACCCCATTCACTGCACAATTTCTTAATTGGAGTCATAATATCTTCCTTTTATTTCAAATTTCCGGTTAACCACTTAATAAATTTTTCGTTTGAATATTATTTTTAACACTGTATTTTTCAAGGCAGTCATAAAGAGCGTTTTTCATAGCTTCATCTCTACATATAAAAATGAAAGCCACATCTATTTCGCGGTATCCACAAATAAATACACCCTTATTTAATACTCTCTTTACTTGTTGTACTTTTTTGTAGATTGCTTCATATCTTTTTTTCTCATTGCGAAGAAGATGTTGATATATCATCATAATTGAAGTTGAATCTAAATCGTAATAAATAGTTCTCAAATCGTCATTTAGCAGATATTTGTCTATACCCATTTTGGTCATGTAAGATTTAGTGCCCGTTTCAAGTCCAGTATCAGGATCGATGAATATTAGTGCATTTTGCATTTTTAATTTCGATCTAAAATTCTCCCAATATTGATTCCTGGCAGAATCGGTAAAATAATATTGGTCTACCGGTTCGATCGTTTGGTATTTTTTCACAATTGGAGATATTAACGTCTTCCAGTTATCTAAGCTTTTTGTTTTACATCCTATTATGAAATCCAACAATTCTAGCGACTTACCCTCAGATAATTTCGCTTTGCTTTTACCTTCGTTGTCGTCTCTATGCTCAGTTAACATAGGTGTAAAGACATAATTATTGGCGACGTTTTCTTTTAACAACGTGGTTATGAGATCGTATTTAAAATAGTCCCTGTTATCTCCGAAATATTTCAGTTGAACCATGTTTTAACCCTAAACCTTCGGCACCGGCACGATAATAGACACGGTCAAAACATCCGGTGGTAATATTGGAGATACCTGTACCTTTCCTGTTTTAATCGTCTTTCGCAGGTGTTCATATGATTCCGCCAGTGATGCAGATCTTTTCTCAACCAAAGCATTAAGTTCCGGCTTAATTTTGGAGAAACCATTTAATACAATATTCGCCCAATGTATCTTTTCATCTTCAGTTAGATTGGCTGAAGGAAGGGCTTTCTGATACAGTAGTTCAGCCTCTTCCTTTGAAAACCAATATCTGGTACCACTTGATTCGCGGAAACCTGTTATCATACATTCCTCAGCCATAGATCCCGTTTCTTCTCCGGGATCTTTGATTAAAAATCTTAATCTCAGTAGTAGCAGCGTGGTTAACTCATTCACTTCCTTAGAACGTATAACACCGCAGCGTGTAACAATCCTGTTCTTTCTGGTGTTATCAAGAGATTCATTAAATAAATACTCGGCGATCACGTTAGTTAATACGTGGTTTCTATGTATAAATAGAACCCCTTTGGGCTCAGGCTGTTCGAAAGCAATTTCTGCTACCTGCCCGAGATCTGTCCTCATACGAATTTCTTCCGGCAACCGTGTTAAATCAAGAGTCTTATAACTTAATGAGTTATATAATGGACTTCCGAGTCGTACGCATGAATTATTAATGAACCTTGCTACTGTTTGGGGATCGCCTAAAACCGAATCCGTTGCCTCAAGTTCTTTAACTATTTCATCGGGTTTAATGGCATGCTGAGCAAAAAGGGTACGACTCTTTTTCTCCTTTTCTGCAGAACGATCCCATTTTCTATGTACCTCAATAACCGGTGCTTCGTTGAACAGCGCCAACTGCGTCCCATCTTCGCTATGTAAGAATAGTGCTTTGAGAACTGCTTCCATAACACTTTCGCTATCTACAGGTAGAGGTACCGTAATTCCAAGACTCTTGTGTATTTCCCTGGCTTTACGAAGTAAAACATTTAATACCGCTCCATCAATAGGATTATCCGCTCCATAAAGTAATATCGTTTTGACGACTCTAGCAATCTGACCGAATCTATCAACCCGGCCTTCGCGTTGTTCCAGCCGGTTGGGATTCCAAGGCAAATCATAGTGTAATACAGCATTAAACCCTTCCTGTAGATTAACACCCTCACTCAAGCAATCGGTTGCCACTAAGACTCTGCGACGAGATTTGCAAAGATCACTAACCAGGATTTCTCGCTCATCTTCGGATTTTTCTCCCGTTACAGCCATGATATGTAAATCAGGGAATTCCCGTCCCAGATTCTTTTTCAATTCATCCGCTACATAATTTGCCGTAGCAATAAAGCGGCAAAATACTATTGGTTGGTTGCCTTCACGAATTATTTTCCTTATTTCCTCGGAAGCCTTTTTTATTTTGGTATCGGACTCACCAGTTAAACTTTCCGCCCGTTTGGCAAATTCCCTCAATTTTCGTTTTTCGTTCTCCGGGAAAGTAGTTTCCCCTTCCTGAATAACATTGGTGGGGACGACATCTGTCGCTTTATCTTGCTCTGTAGTATCGAAAACTTCCGGATAATAGTCCTGTTCTGTGGTCTCTTGATCTCCGAGGTCTCCAGGTTTAATCCTAGCAAGAAGTGCAATCTTGGCAGCTTCCGGGCTGGACATGACACAGCGCAGTAATGCCAGCGCCGCCCAGTAGCGAACTCTCCGTCTGAATCCTGATTGGGTATCTGAAGAAGAGACGAATTCCCTAGCGAATTTATAAACATCCTCAAACAGCTGCTTATATTCCGCTGAAAGGCCGAATGACACTTCCAGAGGTTCTCGATCCGGGAATTGAGTTGTCCCTAACCAGTCCTTGACGTCCGCTCTGCGTCGTTGAATAAAATATTTTGCCAACTCAACCCGTTTTTCAGGCTGCAAATTTTCCATATTTATCTGGCCGAAATCCTGTCTAATGAAGCCCAGCAATGATAAGAACGGGTCTTCAACTCCACTATGTGGTGTAGCGGTGGTCATAATCAGGTATCGTGATTCTTTCTGTGCTAGATCGTAAATCAATTGATGACGTTGCTGCTGGCTTACTGATTGACCGGCCGGTTTAGCACATCCGTGTGCTTCATCAACAATTACGAACTCCGGGCAGTGCAGAATAAAAGCATCTCGACGAGTATGAGATTTAATATAATCGATGCTTATACTAAGCGTATAATCCATTGCTACTTCGATGATAATAAATGCTTCCCTTCATGGTTTAGCAGCCTCGGTCCGTTAACAGGCTATAAGGAACCCCCGAGCTATACAAAGTTTAAGATTATTGATAAGGACACTGGAGTAACACTCTGGGGCACTCCCGATGGAATATTTGTCAAAGCAGACGGTTCACATATCATCGTTGATTATAAAACGGCTAAATACACCGGAACGCAAGATAAACTTATGCCCATGTACGAAGTTCAACTGAACGCTTATGTAGTAATTGGTGACGAATGCGGACTCCTGCCTGTTTCAGACCTTGCTCTGATATATTTTGAACCGGTAACAGATACAAATGCAGTCGGATTTAAGGGAAATCATCGGGACAATGGTTTTGCGATGGGCTTTAGTTGTAATATTCATAAAGTAAAACTTAATAAAGAAATGATCTCTCCGCTGCTGGCAAAGGCTAAAGAGATATATGAATTAGCCGAGCCTCCGCCCGGAACCGATGGTTGTCCCGATTGTGCCTCAGTTAATAACATACTGAAGTTAATCCAATAATCCGACCTAAACAACTTAGCTTTTTTCTTTAGCATCGACGTAACACTCGGGCTTGAAAACTGTCGGAATGACTATATGAGTAGTCTTATTAATTCACCGTAGTAACTGTACGGACAGGGGTTCCTTGCGGCTATTACGGTTTCCGAACTCGAAAAATGAGGGAGTCTAATAAAAGCTGGACACCCTTTTTAACTATCATCAAAATACTTGAGGGCGGCCGGAATTTCTATTAATATATTATTTAATTACCTTATTTGTCCGAGCATCAGGAAAAATCAAAGGGGGTTAGATGAAATTAAAGGATAAGGTTGCCGTTATTGTGGGAGGTGCCAACGGTATCGGCAAAAGGACTTCTAAATTATTTGCCCGGGAAGGTGCCAAAGTATTAATTGCTGATATCGGTATTGAAGCTGCCGAAGCTGTGGCGAAAGAAATCAGAACAGTGGAACATCAAGATGTCATCGCATTTAAGGTTGACCATACCAAAGAAGAAGAGACTTTCAAGATGGTCAAGTTCGCTCTGGATAAGTTCGGGCAAATAGATATCCTGGCTAATATTGCCGGGACGCACGGTTACGTCGAAGAGGGTAAATTTATCCGCAAAGACGAAGGGCCGTTTGCCGAGTCGTCTAAGGCTTTATGGGACTCGACCATCGATATCAATCTGAACGGTGCCCGTAACTGTATCAGAGCTGTGGTCAATCACATGATGGAAAGACGCAAAGGGAGAATAATCAATTTTTCTTCGGTGGCGGCATTTCAAGGCGCCCCCGGTCTGGCGGCATACTCCGCAGCCAAAGGTGGTATAATCAGCCTTACCAAGGCTCTGGCGGTAGAGTTGGCCCCTTACGGGATAATTATAAACTGCGTTATTCCGTCAGCCACCGCTACCGAGCAGGTTATGGAAAGAATAAACGGAATGCGAAAATCCGGACAACCAGCACTGGATTTGAACATGTTCGCCTCACCGGAGGAACTCGCCAATGTTGTACTGTGGTTGGCTTCGGATGACGTCAGCCATATGAGCGGGCAGAGTATCCAAATGGGTATCGACTATCCAAAACACTAATCATTTCAAGAGAAAATATCGCTGATGAATAAATCGGGAACATCGGTGAATAAACAAGGCCTATCAAAAGGCGTTTTCTACAATGTTTAGGGATTAATTTATAAGACAAAAAGTCTTTTCGGTAGCAAAATAAGGAATGGGAATTTTTATACCGGGAAGGGGAGAGGTTACATTTTCCATCGGAGACTTACCAATAAGCCCGCAGCCGAAGCTCAGATATTAACTCCGGCCTAACTATTGGCGGAAGTGAACGGGGATATAAAAAGATTAGTCAATCAAGAAGCGACTAATTTATTTCGGTTTCTGCTTTGTTTTAGCCGCAACGGAAATGTTGAAAATAAAAGCAAACGTTTCGATAATTCGATCTGCAAATAGCACATGCTCCGCCCGGTATAGTCTGGAAGAAAGCTAAAAGGGGTTACCGGCCAAAACGGTTATTTTTATCGATTTATTCCATGACATTTTAGTGTAAATTTTAGGTCAATTTTGGCGGGTTCGGTGGTGGGCGCTGGTGCGCTCTTGGGGGCGCACCTACGGGGCGGCGTCGACGGCGCCCTCACCGCCTACAACCAACATGATAATTACTTAAAAAATACTTCTTGATAATCTAATATTTTTATCTTAAAAATCCGCTTCTCTAAGAACCCCGTTTTTTTCCCGCCGGAAACAACGGAAACAAGTTTCTCGGAAACTTTCTCGGAAACAACAGAAGAAACTTTCCCTATAGGGTAACTTTCTTGTTTCCCGGAAACAAGCTACTTTTGGAAACAAACTTTTCGGTTTTCAAGAAACAAAATCTTGCTAAAATAATTATGCTTTAATAATCGTTTGGCCCAGCCGGCTATAATCAGGTCTTGCGGAGGTACTTCGGGCAAATTGATGAGGAATTTCGCCTATTCTTAACATCTCAATTTTAGCCAAACTGTTACACCTCGCCTCACCTTTGATAAATTGTAAAACCCAGGCGGCCGGAGTTCCTTTTAACCTCTGTCGGTATGTCAGAAATGAGTATAAGAGGTAATTTTATACGCAAAACGGCACCGGAATATTGATAAATGGAGAATTATCGAAAATAAAAGGCGGATGGTTTTGCGATAGTTTTGAGCTCTTTAGAGATGGTCACTAGTTAAAGTTTATTCCGTTGGGGAAAACCATTTTAAAAACTGTGAAATGAAAGGCTCAGGCGTTGATAATGGTAACTACGTAAACTAGGTATGTCGAATAAAATTAGGCTTCAGTTTATCGTAAATAACTTTTCATAATTGAAACTAAAATGAGCCGTTCTAATTCGGCAAATATTATTTATTCCTGTTCCAATATCGAAGTGTCGGCAAGGCATACAGAATTGAAAATTAATATTGACAAATGGCGAAAACAGTTTATAATTGTTAGCAAACAAGCATTACTCCTGTGAACGGTTATATTCAAACGTGGTTGGAGAACAATACAAATGAAGTAGCCCGCTTTCTAGTTTCTCGAGTGGGTTAAGGGTATTATTAAAAAATAAATAGGAGGTGCTAGTTGAAAAAGAGGGTCTTTGGTCTACTGACTATCCTGTTAGTCTTGGTACTTCTTCTAGGTGCCTGTGGCCAAAAAACAACCACGACAGGTACTACTACCACTAGTCCTTACACTACGGCTACTACTACCGGCCCTACTACTTCCAAAACTACCACTACGGCTGCTACTACTACCACTACCGTTCAATCAAAATACGGGGGTACTTTAAAGATAGCATTTAGTATGTATCCCTTGGATTTAGGTTATCCCCCAGAATATACCGTAACACAATATCGACCTTTTTACTTAGAACCTTTAATGTGGCTTGACCCTCAAAATAAACTCGTCCCGGCACTTGCCACCGCAGTAAAAACGGATCTGCAGACCAACTCCATAACCTGGACGTTAAGACAGGGCGTCAAGTTCCACGACGGCTCTGATTGGAATGCCCAGGCTGCATATGACAATTTTGAACTCATGAAAGACGCCGGCATGCTACCTGACCAGGATAAAGTCGTGTCTTTAGAGGTGGTAGATAATTCTACCTTCCGGGTAATATTAACCCAATTAAGCTATCCTATCATCCAATCGTTTTCCACCAAGATATATATGGTCAATGTAGATGCCATCAAGGAGAACGGTAAAGAGTGGGCTTATACTAATTGTTATGGGACCGGTCCATTCGTTTTAGCGGATACTCAGCGTGACAATTACATCAGGTTTACCAGGAATAACGATTACTGGCGGGAAGGTCTACCCTATCTGGATGAGATATACTTCCGCATTTTAATTGATACCAATACTACTACGGCTGCCTTGGAGAAAAAAGAAGTCGATTATAATATGAATCCAAGGGATCTTTACAACTTGGAAATGTTCCGCAGTTGGGGCGCTGACGCTTTAGTAGAAAATGTTTCGCCTGTTGTTTATTTTATGGCTCCAGACTCAATACACCCGAGTTCTCCGCTGGCCAATAAAATGGTTCGCGAGGCTTGTGAGTATGCCCTTGACCGCAAAGGTTTAGAGGTCGGTTTCTTCCAAGGATTACAAACTGCTTTATACACTATGGCACCCCCTGGTACTGTCGGTTACGATCCAAATTATCCAATTCGCGAGTATAACATAGCGAAAGCTAAACAGTTATTATCTGATGCCGGTTACCCTGATGGTATTGATATCACAATTTATGGGCTGGTTTTTGATCAGCAGTTATATGCGACTATTCAGGGTATGTGGGCGGAAGCCGGAATTCGCGCTGATATTGTCATTTATGATATCGGAAAGTTCCTTGTTACACAAGCTCAAGGCTGGGAGAACGGTTTCCTATTCAGTAATATCCCCAACAAAGGTATGCCCAGTACCGTACCTACTTTTCTTGATACGTTTGGCCCGATGCCGGTCATCAAACCTCACGGTGCAATGGCAAGGTCTGATGCTTATACATCATTATGCAATGAGTATAGGACGGCTATCGATGTGGCGGCTTCTAATGCTATATTTGCCCAGATGATTAAGCAATTATCTGATGATGCTCAATGTATTCCTGTATCATATAACTTGCCCAGATCAGTGGTCTATAATTACGTTCATTTCGACGAGGCATTAGACCGCGGCGTTGTTGACCCAGCACTAATATGGATAAGTAAATAACTGGAATCTTAGTAATACTGTTCTTAGTGGAAAGATTATAGATAGGTTGTTAAGTTAGTTAAAACAACATGGATTAATAATAATTTATAAGAACCGTATAGGGGAAATACTATATAACAAGTAGGCCGTCGCCTTATTAACTCGGACGGCCTACTTGTTATCACTCAATATTCAAGGATACAAGCTTATAGAAAATGTATTTTAACAATCAGGAGGTGCATTATGACAAATGGATGGTTTATCGTAGATGCCCACAACCAGTTCATTCCTAGCGAGGCAGTGCCGAAATCGAAGGGCACTTTCATGGATTTAACCAGGATGGACCCGCTAGCATCTCCCTTTAAGTTGAGCCTTGATATGGAGAAGAGGTTTCAGGTAATGGATGAAGCGGGTGTGGACATGGCTGTAACCCACATGGCATCGTTAAATTTACTGGGTCTGGATTTTTGTCGGACGATGAACGATGGTAATGCACGTCTCGCGCGGGAATACCCAAAACGAACGATAGCCTTGGCACATATCCCCCTTGATGACGGAGCTAGTTCGGAAGGTTTGCATGAAATAGACCGTTCTATTCAGGAACTCGGGCTGAAAGGCGTTGCTTTAGAATCTTCCACCCAAAAGTTGGCTTTAAGTTCCCCGGAGTTATTTCCAATGTATGAAAAAATTAGCCGGTTGGATGTTCCCATTGTAGTTCATCCGGCGAACCTTAAGATGATAGGGAGTGGTGCCGGCATAAAATTTGCTATGACAGGACAGGTAAATGTCGAAATCGAAAACACGAATGCTTGTGTCGAAGTAATGTTCGGCGTGCTTTCAAAGTATCCTGACCTCAAATTTCTCATGCCGCATCATGGTGGAGCCTTACCTATCTGGCAAGGGAGGATGAAATTAAGGTTCGTTCCCGAAGGTTTTCCTGTTCCTGAACGTTTTAAAAATATGCCTAAGACACCTCGGATACGAGAGCAACTAGGCTTGGATAAGCCCTTTCAGGACATATTGGATAAAATATACTTTGACCTCTCCGGCTTTGGCGGCTGGATGCCGATTACCAAAATGGCCGTTTCTATCATAGGACCCTCTCGGCTTTGTTTGGGAACCGATTACGGATTTGAAATCCATGAGGCAGTAGACATTAAATTATTTATCGACAATATTAAGAACATGGACTTACCCGAACAAGACAAGCGTAATATCTTGGGAGAAAATATCAGAAAACTGTTTAAACTTGGATAGGTTTAATTTTAACTGATAGATTTACGTAAAATTACCAATCCATATTTTTCGGTAGTTGATTAATATTAATAGAAAAAGAAGGTTCAGAGTAAACTCGATCCAACAATAGCATGGTGTTCCTTTACCCTATAACAAATAACAGGTTGGGGAGCAACATTCACAATTTAAAGGATTATAGGTTGTAAAATGACGGGATATATTGTTCGCCGGTTACTGATGGGAATTATAGTTCTCATCATGGTCTCGCTGGCCGTGTTTTTTTTGATGCGGCTGTTCCCCGGCGACCCGATAATGCTTTATTTATCGGGCAGTTTGAACATTGATACCATGCCGCCGGAAAAATTAGCCGAATTGCGGGCTCAATTCCACCTGGATAAACCGGTATTTCAACAGTATCTTATCTGGATAAGCGGAATCTTTCAGGGCGATTTTGGCACGTCGATATACTACCGTGAAAATGTCGCGGTCCTGATGTTGGAACGTTATCCGATCACTATTATATTGGGGGGAATAGGTTTCGTTCTCAGTTTCACTGTCGGAATGACGGTGGGTATCCTCGCTGCGATAAGACGCGGCACGTGGATAGATTCTACCGTAACAGTCATTGCCTATTTATTTCAGGCTATTCCCCAGTTCTGGTTAGGTATACTTATCATACTGGTATTTAGTTTACGTTTGGATTTGTTCCCGAGCAGCGGTTATACGCCGCCCTGGGTCGATTTCGGAGATTTTGCTAGTAAGATGGTCATGCCGGTAATGTGTTATGCGGTATTCGGTCTAGCTGCTACCGCTCGCCAGATGCGTTCTGCCGTTATCGAAGTTATCCGGCAGGACTATGTGCGGACCGCCTGGTCGAAAGGATTAAAGGAACGCACGGTAATCTCAAAACACGTTTTGAAAAACAGTCTCATTCCCGTAATAACCATGGCCGGTATGTTCGTGCCGATGATTTTCGGCGGTTCGGTTTTCGTAGAAAGCGTGTTTGCTATCCCCGGTATGGGCAGATTGCTGGTTACCAGTATCCAGGGGCAGGACTACGTGGTCGTGCAATCGGTAACGTTTATACTTGCCGCTGTAGTAGTAGTGGTAAATATGCTGGTAGAAATATCCTACGTCTTTTTCGACCCCAGGATACGTTATGGGTAGGAGTGTGCTTGAACGATGACGGAAACTAATATCGCAGCAAACGGAGTAAACACTATGCCGCCCCGGGTTACCGAATGGCAGCGTTTTAGAAAAGCATTCTTTTCCCGTAAAATAGTCATTCTGGGCATGGTATTGATAGGGATATTTTTAATTTTTGCTTTATTTTGCGGGTCTCCGGACGGCCAGACTCCCTGGCTGGCGCCATACGCACCTTATAAAATAAATATGTCGAATGTACTGGCTTCGCCTAGCTGGGAGCACTGGCTGGGTACCGATACAAGTGGCCGGGACATCCTGAGCCGGATTATGTACGGAGCCCGTACCGCTTTAACTATCGGCCTGATTGCCACCGGCATCTCAGCGATAATCGGTTGTGCCCTGGGTATGATATCTGCTTTCTTCGGCAGGTGGGTTAGCATGATTATCATGAGAATTGTCGATACTTTTATGTGTATACCATCAATACTACTGGCCATGATGATAGCATCTGTCCTCGGCCACGGTATGCAAAACCTCATTATCGCGTTAACCATCGGCAGCATACCGATGTATGTCAGAATGATGAACGGCGTTGCTTTAAGCGTGCGTCAGAATGATTATGTTTTGGCGGGTAAAGCGATGGGTGCTTCCAACTGGAGGATGATTATAACACATATTTTCCCGAATTCCGTCTCGCCCATTATCATACAGACCACCCTGCAACTCGGTTTTCTCATATTGGCCGAAGCCGGCTTAAGTTACCTTGGTATCGGTATCCGGCCGCCCACAGCTGCCTGGGGCAGTATGGTAGTGGAAGGTGTAGTAAGGTTAAGGGACTTTCCGATATTAACCCTCGCCCCCGGTATTGCAGTAATGCTAACTGTCTTCGGTTTTAACCTGGTTGGGGACGGTTTAAGAGATGCGCTCGATCCGCGGTTAAGAGGGAGATTATAGGAAAATGGCGATACTGACCGTAGAGGGTCTTAAAACACAATTCCGGACGATGGGCGGACTGGTAAAAGCCGTCGACGGCGTCGATATGCATATCGACGAGCGGGAGATTGTCGGGGTTGTCGGGGAAAGCGGCTGCGGCAAATCGGTAACTATGCTGTCCATCATGCAGCTTATTGCCGACCCACCGGGTAAAATCGTGGCGGGCAAGGTAATCTTCGACGGCAAAAACCTGCTGGATTATGACGCTAACGGTCCGGAGATGCGCGCCTGCCGGGGCGGCAAGATAGCGATGATATTTCAAGAGCCGATGACATCACTCAATCCGACGCTGACGATAAACCAGCAGCTCTCGGAAATGCTGGAATTACACCTGAGTATGAACAAACATAATAGCCGGCAGCGCTCCGGCGAACTGCTAAAGATGGTGGGTGTGCCGGAGGCGGAGACACGGTTGGATGACTACCCTCACCAGTTTAGCGGGGGCATGCGGCAGCGAGCGATGATTGCCATGGCGTTATCGTGTAATCCCCGGATATTGATTGCCGATGAGCCGACCACCGCTCTCGATGTAACTACCCAGGCGCAGATACTGGGTCTCATGCAGGATATGGTAGGTGAGTTCGGGACGTCGCTGGTTATCGTGACGCATAATCTCGGGGTGGTGGCCCGGTATGCCCAGCGGTTGTACATAATGTATGCGGGACGTGTCGTAGAATCGGGTGCGGCAGAAGATATCTTCCTGCGGCCGCGACATCCTTATACGATAGGGCTGTTAAATTGTGTTCCCCGTCTGGATGAGGAACTGGGGCGGAAGCTGGTACCGATAAGAGGGATGCCGCCCAATCTGGCCTTTATGCCGCCGACCTGTGCCTTTTTACCCCGGTGCGATTATGCT
>JAFGLR010000123.1 GCA_016927955.1 Dehalococcoidales bacterium | reverse complement strand
AGCGTCAGAGATAAGGCGGATATTATCGGGGTCTTTCTGCAGGATAGACTTCAGCTTAAAGCGGAGGACGGCGATTTCCTCGTCGAGACCGACGAGAGAACGGGCGAGGGCGAGGTCGTTCCTATCTTTGTTACTGAGCAGGGCGCGGGAGTAATAGCCGTGCTTGATGGCGTTGCGGTTACCGACGGGGGCGCCACGCTTGCGGGTTTGAATATCAGACATAAAACCTCCAAAACAAATAGTAAAACTTAAAAATCAAAGCCATAACTTAAAAATACAAAAGGAAATATTGGGATTTAAATATTAGCACAAATGTTCTGAGGTGTAAAGGGGGATTTTTCGCTGTTGTCATTCCGGCGAAAGCCGGAATCCAATGCTAAAATAACGGCTGGATTCTAACTGGCGGTGTTGCTAATTAAGGGGAAAGGTCATATGGGGAAAATCATAAATAAGAAACCCGAAGTGGAAATTAATTATATGCCTTATCAATAAAGTTAATTACATCATCACTCGGTATAGCAAAGTTTAAACAAGTTACTCCCTCTCCTAAGTATTCGTCAACTAATACCGACGTATTTATTCCGATAACATCACCTTGAAGATTAATAAGTGGCCCCCCACTATTACCACGATTAATAGCCGCATCAGTTTGTATCCACAACTTGCTATCCTTGTTTTGAAAAGCTGACACTATACCTTTACTAAATGTCGCTGGACCTAAAAGAGTATAACTATGCGGGTAGCCCACCGCTAGAACATCTTGACCGACGATAACATTTTTAATTGGGCTAAATGTCGCTTTTATAAAATCCGTTTTGTCAGAAATAATTTTTAGAAGTGCCAAATCTAACTGTTCATCAATATTTATTAATTCAGCTTCATACTTATTTCCTTCAACTGTTGAGATAATCATAGAACCACCGGTTTTTATAACATGATAATTTGTAATTAGGTATCCTTCGTTACTTATTATCACTCCTGACCCATTATTATTTGAAAGCTCAACTTTTACTACCGATGGTTGAATTTTTATAACCGCGTTTTTAGAAGCGTTAAAACATTCCTGTAATAATATTAGATCGCTCTCAAATTTAGAGTTTTCAATATTTAACTCGTACACAGTATCCTGCAGTAATATTATATCCACTTCTAATTCTGAGATTGTATTTTGTAAAGTATTATTACTATCTATTAGTTCAGAAATATCACTTTGTAATGACTTGGTCTCGGATAGTGCGTTATCTAATTCACTGTTCTCTTGTTTGCATCCGTAAAATAAATACAAA
The DNA here is from genome assembly GCA_016927955.1 of Dehalococcoidales bacterium. Lineage (GTDB taxonomy): Bacteria > Chloroflexota > Dehalococcoidia > Dehalococcoidales > JAFGLR01 > JAFGLR01. The sequence continues at coordinate 3,920 of JAFGLR010000123.1, read as the reverse complement.
GTTGAAATCACCACAACTGTAAGAATGATTTTATATACTGTTTTAATCATATTATAGTTTCCTCCTTATTTAATACTAAGTTGTATTCTTTAATAACAGCAGTCTATAAAACTATTCGTCCTCTTTACAAAGGCAAAAGTACGAGTAAAAAGTCTCAGAAAATCGGAGGGTTAAAGAATCTAAATACGCTACTATTATCAGATAGTCATTAGACGATAATTAAAACTTAATTTATAATAGTATTTATTTTATTCAATTAACTAATGCGGCAAATGCAGAAAATATTTCGGCATTTGCATCCCTAATAGCAGCCATCTTTTGTTGGAATTCCGACAACGCTTTGCGAACGGGTTCATCTGCTCTAAATCCATCAGCGAGACCAATTGATAAATCAGCTGCAAATGAACTAGCAATTTTTACTATGGGAACCCAATTATTTGTAGCCTCATCAAGCGAAATATTATTTTTATAAATAATATCAAACAGATTTGGAATCGGTTTATCAATAATAGCCTCTAGACTACTTGAAATGGCTGTCGTTACCATAAATGTCGAACCACGTGCTCTGTAGAATTCTAACTGATCTTTCTCAAATTGGAGAATACTAGCATTTTTATGTTTTGTCCATAGCTCTAGTTTTTTCTTTTCGCAAGCATTTAATAAAGAATATGCAAATACAATGTGACGGGCTGTTGTATGGTCATTAAAATAAGAATCATATTTTAAATTGTCTTCCCACATTCGTGTTTTTTCATGATAAGCAATATCTGGTTTTCCATGAAATGCGGCAAGAGCCTGTCCGGCAGTAACGGATGGCAAAGCGTTTGGCCGTCGTCTAATAATATCGGCATGGCCTCCTCTTCTAGGTAAATATTCTATGTTTGGTATTTTTTTGAATTCCTCGACCAACCGCGTTTGTATTTTGTCGTGACTCCTAAAATCTGGAGCTGTTATTTTATTCTGACTATTATTATATTTCCGTATGTTATCTAATGTATCTGGATTATCACACTTAACGAATCTAGTCTGTACTTGTGCATTTTCCTGTGGCATTTTATCAAGTGTTCCAATTGACCCTGTTGTCTGAGCACCATTAATTATTCCAAATCCGTTTATTCTCAATTCTACATTATCGCCATTTCTTTCTTCTTTAAAACTATTTACTAATACCGTAATTCCGTTATTATATACCCAAAAATGGCTAGGATCATTTCCCGCTGTCTTTTTAATGCCATTGTTAATGTTGTAATCTACTTCCCGACTTCCTAAATAATCACGTATATTAGGTGAAAATAAATTGATATTATATTTTTTATAGAGTTCATATAGCCATTTTGCTGGGATAGAAGTTACGTATGCCTTCCAATCTGCATCTGTGATTTCAAACCCCTCAGATATTGACAAGACAAACTCATCTGTTATCACAATAGGTGTTGAAGTAAATAAATACCATTCTTCTAAGGTAGAGATTCCTACCTCAAGTCCAATTACTTCAATATCTTCATGACCAGTGAAATTAGCTTTAATTGCAGTCAAAGCGGAATGTTCAACAGTTTTTAGTTCATTTGAAACATTCAGCGATTGAGGCAAGTTATGTACATACCAAAAATGTAGTTGTTTAATATTGCCTTCAATTATTACTTTTCTTAGTTCCTGAGCATGTGATTTAATACGCTCTGGGACCTCACCAATCGGCCTGCTTAAAAGCCAAGATATAGCCGTATTCAAATCGCTTGCTTTGTTTGCAGGAGCGCTTTGTTTAGTCATGTCTTCACAAACATACGTTTGGGCGATAATTGCACGTTTTGATTCAGAATCAATATATACCAAATCTGCCTTGCAATCGTCACCTCCTTCAGTTAATGAATTGCTAGCCACAAGTGAAATATCTTCAATCGGATATCTAATTTGTAAAGCAAATAGAAGTAGTGAGTCAGCACCATATGGTTTCAAGTCATCCTTTGAAATAAATGCATTCCAAAATGAAGGTGTTACCATATGTTACCCCCAACTTATTGTATTTAAACTAAGTCCAGCCAAATTATACACCCCATTTTGGATTTAGACAATATTTAACTTTTCTTCTTATTTATTTTATTCCTTTCTTTTATTGGTCTTCTGTGTTTTATTAATCTCCGCTTAACGCTTTTTACCTTTGCTTAACCCTCTGTTTTGCATGGTTGTTTGAATAGTAATTTACCTGGATTCCGGCCTTCGCCGGAATGACAATATTCAGGCCACCCCTCCCTGAGATTCTTCGCTTCGCTCCAGAATGACAAAACGAGTAGTTTGTAGTGTGTAATTAGTGTTACCTTCCGGCGGGGTAAGGGAGGCACGTATCTGTTTACCCGTTATCTCAGCCGCCTGCCAATTTTCTTAACCTCTGCAATCGAATACGAAAGACGGCATTTTGCCAGAGATAGAGGGGGAAGCCGAAGGGGGAGAAAGAGATGGGCAATCATCTCGTTCTCCCGGCCTTCGGAGAAAGACAGGACAGCCACAGGGGGCATAACGAGGCGGACAGGTTCGAAACCTGTCCCTACCTTGCAAAGACAATTAATCTAGATTCCGGCTTTCGCCGGAATGACAACTAAAGGGCGACCACAAGGGTCGCCCCTACAAAAAACGGGAATGACAAATAAGGCTGATTTTAAATTAGCCACTACGAAACGATAGAAGAGGGCAACCACAGGGGGTTGCCGCTATGGAAAAATAGAAATTGGTGGGTTACGCTTCGCTCCACCCACACTACAAAAAATATCTCCAGAATGACAAACCAAGTAATTTGTAGTGTGTAATTGGTGTTACCATAGGGCGGGGTAAGGGTGGCACGTATCTGCTTGCCCTGTGGTGAGACCGTCTGCCCTTTTTATTCGCCTCTGCAATCGAATACGAAAGACGGCATTTTGCCAGAGATAGAGGGGGAAGCCGAAGGGGGAGAAAGAGATGGGCAATCATCGCTTTCTCCCGGCCTTCGGAGAAAGACAGGACAGCCGCAGGGGGCATAACAAGGCGGACAGGTTCGAAACCTGTCCCTACGATAGAAGAGGGCAACCACAGGGGGTTGCCGCTACGAAAAAACAGAAATTGGTGGGTTACGTTTCGCTGCACCCACCCTACAAAAAATGTCTCCAGAGTGACAAAACGAGTAACGAGTAATTAGTAATTTGCATAAATACCTAGATTCCGGTTTTCGCCGGAATGACAAGATAAGATTATACTGTTTTAAGTTCTGCCAGAATCATCCCGACGACTTTGGGGACGGCGGCCTTAACGGCCGGGGACATTGCGGCGGTAATTTCCGCCACATCCTGAATCTCGACGCCGAAGATGATTACCTCCTGCGGCATTTTACCGGGGAAAAGTTGTTTGCCTAATTCGATGGTATTACGGAGACCGGCTTCGTGGGGGGAAATCGAGCCATCTGTTTCATTGAGGTCTTGCAGTTCGAGGCGGTGGATTTTACCGGTGCCGGTCTGGCGATTCGTTAAAATAGCATCGGCTACGATAATCTTATCGTAGCCGGATATCATTTCGATTAAATTCAGTCCGGTGGCTCCGGTTTCTTTAACATCCGCCTGCCCCGGTTCGAGGAGCAGAGTTACTTCACGGGCGATAAAAATACCGACGGCATCATCGCCCATAATATCGTTGCCGATACCCAGTACAAGGGTCTTCATACCCCCTATTTTCGCAGGATTCGACGGATTTTGCCATATCACGGATGATAAATCAAATAGGACAGTTCAAATTAAATTTAACTGAAGAACTTACTGCCGTTAGGTCTTCGGTTATGGCGTAAACGCCGCTTATTTGCGGGCTATAGCCGGCAAACCCGGCAGATTCGAGTATCCCGGCCGGTGGCCCCATAATCATCCAGTTTGCAGTAGGTGCCTTCCACTTCCCAGCAGGCTAAATTT
>JAFGLR010000122.1 GCA_016927955.1 Dehalococcoidales bacterium | reverse complement strand
TTCCAACAGCACCATTACTGTGGTTGCACGCGAAGAGGGCTCCGGTACTCGCGGTGCCTTCGAAGAAATGGTAATGGGCGAAGCGGTAATTTCGGCTACCGCCATTCTGCAGCCGTCCAACGGTGCTTTAAGGACGACCGTGGCCGGCGACCCGAACGCCATCGGCTTCCTTTCATTCGGTTATATTGATAGTTCGGTTAAAGCACTTAGTATCGATGGCGTGGCGGCTACGGTTCAAAATGCGAAAAACGGAACTTATCCTATCGTACGTCCGCTTCTACTCCTTACCAAAGGTGAGCAGCAAGGAATAGTGAAAGAGTTCATTAACTTCTGTCTCGGACCTGAAGGCCAAGCAATTGTTGCGGAAGACTATATCACGGTAAACTAAGTCCTTTCCTTAAATGGCAGGAGGTGGTTGCGCAACCACCTCCTGCTACCGAAAAGGGGTTTGCAGAGTGACTAAATATTTTACCGACCGTCTGGCTAAATATGCCGTATTTATATGCGCCACAACATCTTTCGTAGTGTTGCTGGCGATTGCCGTGTTTATTTTTAAAGAAGGATTACCGGCTTTTAAAGAAATCGGATTTACTAATTTTCTGTTCGGTACCGAGTGGCGACCGGGTCAGGAGCTATATGGTATTTTGCCCATGATTACAGGTTCGATAGTAGTAACTATCGGCTCATTAATACTAGCTGTTCCACTCGGTATTGCCTGTGCGATACTGTTAGCGGAAGTCGCCCCTTTTAGAATCCGCCAAATAATAAGACCCGCTGTGGAACTTTTAGTCGGGATTCCTTCGGTCGTTTACGGATTGGTTGGACTGGTGCTGCTGGTACCAGCGGTGCGTGAGATAGCAGGCAATGGTTTCAGCGTACTGGCTGCGTCCATCGTCCTGATGGCTATGGTACTGCCTACAATTATCAGTATCAGCGAAGATAGCATCCGTTCCGTGCCCGTTTCTTACAAAGAAGGGGCTCTGGCACTGGGTGCCACGCACTGGCAAACAATTAGAAAAGTGCTGCTACCGGCAGCCAAGTCCGGCATTGGGGCGAGCATCGTCCTGGGAATGGGACGTGCCGTTGGCGAAACAATGGCTATGATTATGGTCATCGGTAACTCAATTATATTCCCGATTTTTAAATATACCCAAATCGAATGGTTGAACTGGATTCCGGATTGGATGATATCTCCTTTTGCTCCGGCACGAACCTTAACCGGAAATATTGCGGTAGAAATCAGTTATGCCACCGGGACTCATGAAAGTGCCCTTTTTGCTACCGGTATTATATTATTCGTCTTTATTATTTTACTAAACAGCATCGCTATCGTTGCATTCAAAAGAGGGACCCATGCTAAAGTTGTCACCTAAGACCACACAAAAAATGGCGATGGTCTATGTTTGGGGAGGCGGGGTTATTACCGTTCTTATACTCCTTACAGTTATCGGCTATGTGCTAATACAAGGAATCCCCGGGTTAAACCTTGATTTTTTAATTACACCGCCACAGGGAGGTTTATCGGGCGAGGGTGGTATATCTACTGTTATCGTAAGTACGCTGTACCTCGTTGTGGTGACTCTCGTTATACTGGTACCTATAGGCCTTTTTGCCAGTATTTACCTGGCAGAATATGCTCCGGATAATAAACTAACTCGGATTATCAGATACGGAGTCGAAGTTTTATCCGGTGTCCCCTCAATTATTTTCGGTCTTTTTGGCTTTGCTTTATTCGTTACCGCCTTGCACTTTAAATTTTCAATTCTATCCGGGGCTTTAACGTTAGTTTGTCTGTTATTACCGACCATGATACGAACCTGTGAAGAAGCCATCAGGTCGGTTCCCTACTCTCACCGGGAAGCAGCTCTAGCCTTGGGCGCTACCCGCTGGCAGATGGTGTCTAAAGTCTTACTGCCCTCAGCCTTACCCGGTATCATCACTGCTGTTATTCTTTGCATGGGGCGGGCGATAGAGGAGACCGCATGTCTTTATGTTACGCTGGGCGGAAGTGCTGCCATGCCGACTTCTTTGCTTTCCGGCGGCAGGACTCTGTCATTGCACGTGTTTTACCTCGCCATGGAAACCAGGGCTTTCGACAAAGCAATGGCTACCGGCGCAGTTTTAATAATTTTGATAATAGTTATTAATAGTATTACAAATTATCTTTCTTCACGGCTGCAAAGACGGCTGAAAGGCAGGGTCTGATATGACGATATATAATAACGCCTGTACACTTGGCAAGCTCAGTGCCAAGGACGTAAATTTATTTTATGGAAGTTTTCAGGCTCTCAGGAAAGTAACTTTAGAAATACCCAAATGTTCCATTACGGCGATTATCGGTCCTTCCGGCTGTGGTAAGTCATCTTTTCTCCGGTTATTCAACCGTATGAATGATTTGATAGGTAACGTACGTGTCGAAGGTACCTTACAACTTGATGGTAAGACGATTTATGATCGGTTCGTTGATATTGTTGACCTGCGCAAGAAAGTTGGTATGGTTTTTCAAAAGCCTAATCCGTTTCCGATGTCAATCTTTGACAACATAGCTTTCGGACCGCGCCAGCACGGCACGAATAATCGCGGCAAACTTGAGGATATAGCCGAAAAAAGCCTACGCCAGGCCGCACTTTGGGACGAAGTAAAAGATAAGCTAGGACAATCTGCTTTGGCTCTCTCCGGCGGACAGCAGCAGCGGCTTTGTATTGCCCGGGTGTTGGCAGTCGAGCCGGAAGTAATCTTGATGGATGAACCGTGTAGTGCCCTCGACCCGGTGGCTACACTCAAGATAGAAGATCTAATGCGAAAACTAGCTAAAGAATATACCATCGTCATCGTGACTCATAATATGCAGCAGGCAGCCCGGGTATCTGATATGGCGGCTTTTTTCATGATGGAAGAAGACAGAGCTGGTTTACTTGTAGAATACGGCAGCACTTCGCAGATATTTACCAATCCCAAAGACAAACGCACGGAAGATTATATTACCGGTCGGTTCGGTTAAGGTGTATAAGGAGGTCAGATAGATGGAAATAAGGACGGAGTTTCACCGGCAACTAAGGGTTATTCAAGAAAATATATTGTTTATGGGGAGTATGGTCGAAAAAGCAATAAGCCGTTCCGTACAGGCCGTGAAGGAGAGGGATTTACCTCTTGCAGAACAAATAATTGCTGACGACCAAAAAATCAATAACGAAAGATTTGAAATAGAAGAGAAGTGTGTCGAACTTATTGCCACTCAGCAACCTATGGCCGGCGACCTCCGTACTTTAATTGCTATTCTCAATATTACTACTGAGATAGAACGAATTGGCGATTACGCCATGGGTATCGCCCGTATTGCGATAATGCTGGGCGATGAACCCCCGCTAAAACCTTTAGTTGATATCCCCCGCATGGCCGAGAATACCGTGGGAATGTTACACCGCAGCCTGGATGCCTTTATTAATCGCAACGCCGAAGCTGCCCGGGCAATAACAAAAGAGGATGATATGGTCGACCACCTTTACGACCAGGTCTTTAGGGAACTGCTGGTATTTATGGCTGAAGACCCCAGGACAATTACGAGGGCTACCCGGTTGATGTGGACAGCTCATAATTTGGAGCGTGCCGCTGACAGAGTAACCAACATTTGCGAGCGTGTGGTATTTGCGGTGACCGGGAAAATGGAGGAGATAGGCGCCTCCAAATATTAACCCGGTCCTAACAAAAGAAAATGAACAAAATCCTTGTTGTCGACGACGATAAGAACCTGCTCGAGGTTATAAAATATAACCTCGAAAAAGAAAACTATGCTGTGATCACCGCAGAAGACGGTACACAAGCACTCGAACTGGCCCGCCTAGAAAAACCTGATTTGATTATTCTGGATGTTATGATGCCGGGGCTGGACGGTTTTGAAGTATGCCGGATACTGCGGAAAGAAATGCCGATACCTATCCTGTTACTGACGGCCAAGACCGCAGAAGTGGATAAAGTATTGGGTTTGGAACTGGGTGCTGACGATTACATTACCAAACCTTTCAGTATTAGAGAACTTATGGCTCGTATCCACTCGATGCTGCGCCGTTCGCAATGGGGCAAACAAAAAATCACTGAGACTTCTGCCGTTGGAGAAGCGGTAGCAACGGTACTGAAGGCCGGCCCTATTGAAATCGATACCGCCGGACATAAGGTGATGCGAAACGGTTTGGAGTTAAAATTAAGTCCTAAAGAATTTGAACTTCTTTCATTCTTAGTGCGTTATAGCGGGCAAGTGTTTCACCGGGAACGGCTCGTTGAGAAGATTTGGAAATACGACTATGATGGGACGGCGCGTACCGTTGACGTACATATCCGTTCGCTAAGACGTAAAATCGAGGATAATCCCGAACACCCGAAATACATCGTAACTGTACACGGTTTCGGTTATAAGTTCGATGGTTAGCTGAAAAATGGACATTTTACATATCTCGTTAATTTTTATAATTGTCGCAGCTGCGTTAACGATATTTTTCTTTTATAAAAAAGACCGGACTACTAAAAATAAGCTAAGGACCCTCATCAATACAACCGAAAAGATGCTATTAGAAATGGACCAAGTGCGACCGGTCGGTCATGTCAAAGACCTGCAACAAGCCCTTGGACAATTATCCGTTAAGGTAAGAGCTTTGGAGGTTGAACTTGTTTGGGAAAAGGAGCAGTTGACCGCAATCGTATCCAGTATAAATGCCGGTGTTATGGTTTCGGATAGGGAAAGACATTTAATCGCTCTTAACGATGTCGCCAGGAAGCTTTTTAAAATTCCCGCAGCAGCTCCTCAAGATAGAGCTATTATCGATTTGACCCACGACTATGAAATCGATGCGATGGTGCATAAATGCATCCAGACAACTCAAAAGCAGACTGTGGTAGTCCAGACTTCAGGGAAAAAATATTTAGAGGTCACCGCTACGCCGGTCAGTAAAGGTGCCCTCTTACTGGTTCAGGACCTAACTAATATGCGCCGCCTTGAAAAGACCCGCCAGGACTTCATCGCGAATATCTCTCACGAATTAAGGACCCCGATAGCATCTTGTAAAGCCATCGTCGAAACGCTGCAAAACGGAGCAATGAAAGAAAAAAACGTGGCGAAAGACTTCCTGGAAAGGATGCATGTCGAG
>JAFGLR010000121.1 GCA_016927955.1 Dehalococcoidales bacterium | reverse complement strand
TTTGTTCTTTATCGTTCAACGTCACATTCATATGGTGACATTTTCACAGAACACTTAAACGGTGACAAAATCATAGAACAATAACACATCATAATACTCGGCTGGCGATAATGTGTCTTCTGTGTTATTACAGCTGCACACCATAATACCTAATAATGATAATATTACCAATATCGAGATTATCATTTTTTCCCGCATTTTTAATCCCCCCTTATATTTATATCTTATTTCGTTTTAGTTAGTTGTAGAGTTAATACCTTACCACTATTCGAGATAGGGCTCATCCGTTTTACGGTAAGTGTATTATCCTGTTCCCAGACGCCTGCGGCCAACCTTCCGCCTTGTGGAATACGGCGCAGTTCCTCCAATACTGTGGACACTACATCATCCTCTTTAATAGTACCAACGCTAGGGCTGATAAGAAGATTGAGATGTGTTCGTCCTTCTGCATCCTCTTCCTCCAAAAGTTGATAATCAGCAGCGGAGCCGCCGTACTTCTGCGGTAACACTTCTTCCAGTATACGTACTAGGTCGGTATTGATAACTGTCATACCTACGCCGGTCAGCTTGGCGTAACTTCGGACATGGTGTATATGAGTGTTAAAGCCCAGTTGACCAAAGATACAATCGCAGGGGTGATTTTCCATAATACCATAGTCATCGCTCTCGTAATTAATAAATATTCTAGGCACGGTTGGCAAAATTGTAGTGCATAAAAAAGCGTTTACCGTTATCTCAGTGTTATTCAATACGATTGTTTTAGGATTTTGGATGATGGCGGAAGTATCGAAGAAATGGTGTACGTCATCGATAGGGTTGCTGTAGGAGCAGCCGCAACCAATATGAGTTCCACCACTTTCAGCCATAGTATACCTTGTAGAAACCGTTGCTCCGGAGGCTGTAATTTGCCTGTGTTTGGCCTCGGTTAGCGGTTCGCCGCTAACAATAAAGTGGGTACCGTTGATATCAAGTCCGTTTTGTATTGCTGCCTGGCTTACTTTTACTGCCGGGCTAACGGACGCGTGCAGGCAGCAACTACCATATTGTTTGTTGGTTTCGGCCATCCATTTAGCTACTTTGATTGCATCCTGTAAATCGACATATTCAGGCTCAGCTAGCTTGGCACCCCAAATTCGGCTGCCATAAAGGATGTATCGGAGGGCTAATTTATCCCGTAATGAGGCATTAACCTGTTGTTCGTTGACCGGGGTGAACCAGTGAGCTACTGGGTATCCTATTTTCCATTGTCTTAGCGATAAAGAGATACCGGAAGTGGCAGGTAAAATGGGTTTGTATATACTCTGTGGAATGCCCAAAGTATTATTCGCTATTAACTCCGGAAAACGATAGTAGCACCCCTGAGTTTGGGACCCGATATCAAAAGTCGTCCTGGTACCTTTGCCGCGAGAGCCGCTGCTGGAACCCTGTATTAAAACTGAGACAAACGGGTTATCGAAATCAGACGGCTTAAAGCGGAACCGCTGGCTGCCCCTAACTACCTCGCTGCCCTTTTTAAACTCTTCATATTTCAAATAGACCCCGGCTTTAAGTAACCTATCTAAGGCTGATTCGATGCCGTCCTTATTTACGTCAGTCTCTATGTCTCCGTATTCACAGCCGGCAATTCGCAGCAGTTTAAGATAGGGACTCACGGGGTTCTCGTAGATAGCCTTCTGGACTGTTGTCAGAAAGTGTTTGCCCCGGTTACGGATTCTGTCCTTCAGTACTTGTTTGCTTTGTTCCAGTGTTATCTTGTCTTTAAAAAAATCACGTAAATCCCAGACAAGCCGGTTATATTTTGCTACATCAGTTAGTATTGACATGCTCTTAGTGTTTCCTCTTAATTATCCTGATAAACTGTAACTTAACGATTTCTTCACTTGTCTTAATAGTTCTTAACTTAACAAATTATGAGGCACAACACAAGCATATTCAGCCTGTGTACAGTACTGTTTCGTGCAATTAAATTACATAGAATATAAAGGACTAAGACACCCAATGTTATATAAATTTCCCTTGCGTTTAAAGCCGAGAGTGAAAAAAAATTCTTGATTAAATCTAGGAAATGTAAGAAAAGCGTGAACAATTCAACATATTCGGGCACTGACACAAAATCCCGCGTTTATAAGATAATCTGATATTCCTAGCGTAAAGTGAGAAAAATCCGGAATTATTGTAATATAGAACGTCAGGTATAAATGTTTCAGGAGGACTAAACTATGGAAGTCAGAATTAATAACCATCCGAATTCTCTATCCACGAAGGTCTTTTTCAGCGATGAAAGCGGTTTCGAGGTGGCTTCTGTAATTATCACCGGCAAAGCCGATTGCGTTCTTATCGATGCCCAATGGACTTTATCGAATGCTCATCGTGTTATTGCGGAGATAGCGGAAACCGGAAAAATCCTGAAAACAATCTATGTAACTCACGCTCATCCCGACCATTACTTCGGGCTGGGTATTATCGCAGAGGCATTTCCTCAGGCCCGTTTGATTGCCCTGCCAGAGGTTGCAAACCTTATCAATAAACAGTTTTTCGGCAAGCTCGAACACTGGGAACAAACTATTGGTCCGACCAACTGTTGCCGCAAAGAGACGAATCTCGAATTAATGCAGGAAAACTATTTTGAGCTTGAAGGAAACCGTATTGAGATTATCCCGCGCGTTATGGGCGATTTGAAATACAATACCGTCGTCTGGATACCTGCGATTAAAACCCTCTACGGTAGCGATGTTCTTTTTAATCAGGCACACCCGTTTACCTGCGAAGTGACGGCGGAGGAACGCCGGCAATGGATACGGGACATCGAAAAACTCGAGGTAATGGATGCCGAAGTCATTATTCCCGGCCACCAGAAGACGGGGATGCCTTTCGATACCAGTTCCTGTACTTTTACCAAAGACTATATCAAGGCTACGGAAGAAGAAATTGCCGATACTAAAGATGTCGCCGGGTTTTATTATGCCATGGTCAAACGTTTCCCCGATGCTAACCTTTTCATTAGCAATGATATGAATGCGGGCGTATTCAAAGGCGGAATAAATTGGAACTGGCGGGAAGAAGAATAACTTTTCCTTATAAACTTATTACTAGAAACTGATAACTAGAAACTGATAACTAGAAACTGATAACTAGAAACTATTAACTGTCAGCTACTTCCGGTACGCCACGTAAATATCCGCTTCAATCATCTGCCCGTCTTCGTAATAATGGTGGACGAAATAGAT
>JAFGLR010000120.1 GCA_016927955.1 Dehalococcoidales bacterium | reverse complement strand
TCCCTTTCGGCATAAAAAAATACACCCCCAAAGTTTTTTCAGTATATCATACTGTCCAACTTTAGGGGTGCAGTTCATACAGCCGCCTCTTCTATTTTAGTATTATCATATACCCGGTAAGGAGCACCATCGACCATTCTTATTCTCCCTTGGGGTGCTGGTGAAACATCTTATCAATGTCTTCCAGTATCTTTTTCTTGTCATCTTCAGTAATAGGACCGTTTTGCTCCGGATGAACTGTCGTAATAGTTTTCAGCTTATCAATCTGGTCTTTGATTTCCGACGGAAAGCTTTCAAATAAATGTTCAATTCCCTCTTCACTCTGAGCAATGAGCCCATCGAGAGCATACGTTTCGATATTGATACCGATTACGGTAGAAAATGCTTCCAGCACCGATTTGGACGCTTTAGGATAAGGAAAAGGGAACCCCTGCAGGTAAACCGGAATTTCCCCCATCAGGCAGATAGCTTCCAGACCTCTTCTACGAGCGACACCTAATAGCAAGCCGTTAAGTCCTGTAATCGTGCCCTGACCGTTTCTCTCCTCGATATCAGACATCAGTACGATATTAGCTAAGCTTTTAACTTCATCCAGTAAATTTTTAGAGTTCGGCACTGCCCAAACCCGGGGTTTAACCGAATGGTGAATCGGTGCCACGGCCGCTCCGGAGGTATATACCCGGCGGCAACCGAACTTAACCGCCACATCCAGTACCATATCGGCCATACGGTAGGCCTTAGCCCCCTCGGCATAAGTCCGCCCGGATTCCGCCGGCTGTTCTTCACCGATAAAGATGATTAAGTCCCGATTTTCAAGCTGTTTATAATAAAAACGGCTGGAGGGAAATTCCAAATTCCTGATTTCCCCATTCTGAAGAACTACCTTGCGGGGATAAAAAAACTCCATTGGCTCAATCTCACCGAATTCCTCGGCATTAATCAGATTGCGCAAGGTATCAACCGCCAACAGCCCTATGTTACCTATGCCCGGCCAGCTGGCAATTAGTACCGGATTTTCCAGTTTTGGTTCCTTATATATTTTTACAGCCATAATTCAATATAGATTGGGCTCTATGTTATTCTTAAATCAAGAACTCTCCCCGTCTTCATGTTCTTTATTATGCTCGTGTTCATGTTCTTCGGCTTCCTGTTTTGCGGCGGCGGCTTCACGCTCTCTAAGCCACCGTTTTAATTCATCCAGCTCCGGCGGTGAAATATAAAATAGCTGAATATCCGCAGGAAATTGGACTTTATGCCCTTCCTGCAACATCACAATACCGATTTCGTCAGCTAGTAAAGCCTCGTCGATTTTCCTGGCGATGGTCTCGTTTCTCTTCTTCTGGGCAGCAGCATATTTCTCATAGACATCGGTAAAAGCCTTCTGACTTTGCATACCGATAGCCAAACAACGGCTCCAATCCATATACTCCATCAAATCTTCACTGTCTTCGATTGCCTGGAAATGAGCCCCTTTTTCGACACGGCTCTTAGCAATCCGGTAGCTTTGTTCGCAGACCATTTCCAGAGTCTTTAACCCTTCGTCACCGCTTACGGAAATCAACTCATGAAAGATAAGGGTACCCCGACCAAGCTTTGCTTCGAGATTAGCCAGGTGAGATTCTACCTGGTTCCAGTATTTACTAATTCTTTCGTTAAGCTCAGCATCTGCATCGCGCATCGTCAGAATAAGCGGCACAAAATAAAGCTTGCGACTTTCCTTAAACTCGGCGACAGGTGGTTTTTCAATTTTCCCCAGTTCTTCTGCCATAAAAACACCTCCATCGTAAGTTTATCACTACCATCACGAGCTAACAATTAAGTTGAAAAGCTAAGTTGAAATAGCTAAACACCGGAAATGCTATAAGATTCATGAAATATGATTGAATAATTCAAAAATCTTATAGCATAAAGTATATATTAAAGAGTTTTAGATCTTGCTAAATATCTTCCTGATATCGGGATGCAGTTTAGTACCCAGCCTATCTACCGCTTCAAATCGCAACCGGTTCGATGCCTTTTGTCTGACTTCGAATTCAGAAGAAGAATATAATTTTTCCGGGTGCACGTAAATATCGTCGACAACCCGTATAGCCTTAGGGACCTTAAATCCGGTAGGCGAGTCTATCCAATCTTCCAAACCGCCGCGGACCATCGAGTCCAGAATACCCATTGTATATTCCAGATGCATATCTTTCCAGTGTACGCCTTCTCCAATCCAGCCGGTGTTCAGCAGATAGAAATTCAAATTGGGTAACCCTTTGATAATATCATAGAACCTGTTGGCATGCTCGGCTAAATTACCCGCGACAAACGGGTCGTAGAAAAACTCGCTGCGAATTGTCCCGGCTTTGGTCGGGTCCCCGGCGGAGGACTCCATTGCCTGTCCCAGTATCATCAAAGCCGCCGCCTGCTCGGCGTTTAATTTGGAAATCGCCGGGATAAGCGGACCGCGGGTAATAAGAACCAGGTTATTTACATTATCGACATCTATATGTTTACTGGCATGCATAAAGTATTTACGCGGGATTACTGCCCGCCCGTTGGAAGTTCTTTCGAAATTATAAAAGTCCAGGTCGCCGTCATCGGTAACGTAAACATTCTCACAGACTGTCTCGGGGCGAAGTAAACCGTAATAAATTTCCACCTGATTCCCAGGATTTACACCTTCGGTTTTAACGAAAATACCGCCGGCCTCGAAGCCGAGAAAGGAACCGTCCGGCATCAATGTTCCGCCGTCATCCTGTATCAGCCAGGATTTCTCTTTGCCCTTACGGGCTAGTATTTTACTGCTTGTCGTCGTCTTGCCATTGGCGCTTAATGCAACGAATAACGACCTTACATTACTGTAATCACCGTGAATATTTTGTAGATAGTCTTCCCGGCAACCGGCGTGCAGGAAAATACCACCTCTTTGTGTCTTAGCGACCCAGTCCTCGGCAGCAAAAACACCTTTCTTATACTCGCCGATATAGTTGCCGTTACGGATTATCTTGACATACCGGCCGCCTTCCAGCATCGCCAGGCGGATAGTGATATCTTTTTCGGGCAACGGCTTAGACTTATTCGGCTCAAAGGACTCGTCACCGAAAAATAAAATATAATAGGTAGGTTTACGAATCTTTTTTGTCGGTACTGCAAACAGGTTACCGCCACCATAGGCGATATGGGCAAACCGCTCCGGGATGATTAAGCGTACCGTAGTAGAACTATTCTCATTACCAACAATCCGGTCTATTGAGATGAGCTTATCTTTCCCTAGAGCGGCTTCACACTGAGCTAATAACTTAACTTCGTCCTTACCGAAAGCGCTGTCTACACTGTTTTTAGTAAACATCGCAGAGCGAGAAGTGGGGTCGCTTTCCGCCACAAAATTACCGTAGTTAGTCTGGCGGCAGCCCGGTTCTTTTTCCAGCATTTTCCTTAAGACTGGTTCCGACGGATTATCGGTTAGGCGACCTTCTTTTTCAGCTTTTAGATATATTTTTTCCGCGGTTTGTACAAATTGCTCTAAATCAAACTTTTCCATCTTTACCCTCCACTGACCCAACTTTCTAAATATAGCGCCATTTAAAATTCTATCAATATACGAACAGAAGTTCAATAATAGTCAAGCTAACAGGAAAGAATATTTTTGGGGCAAAAATGGGCTAACTTACTACCTGTACTAAAACACTTTATTATTCTATTTACATTCATTTTGCCTCTAAAAAGCGAAAAAACGCTATTGACTATATAGAACACTTGTGCTATTTTATGGACATATTCCGGTTTGTACTTGGTGTTTTTGGAGTGCGGTTTTTATGGTTTACGAACGGTCGGATTTGGCTTCGGATTTGCCGGAAAATACCCCGTATCAGGACGAGGGCTGTTTTTTATCAAATTCCTGCCTCGAGTGTCCTTTCCCCTGCTGCATTCATGATTTACCCGGCGGTGCCACCAAATTATGCAAGCAATCCCGTAATAAAGAAATTATCCGCCTGGCGAAAAAGGGCATTAAAACTAAAGATTTGGCGATACGATTCAGACTATCACAACGAAACGTCCAGATGATTGTACAAAAAGCAAAATAATTCCCGGCCAATATTAATTCACCCTTTTCCAAAGCGTAATAATCTAAACAAACAGAAGGAGAAATTATGAATCAATTACCGATGACGGCCCAATTAACCCAGTGGGACACGGAGCGGATGAAGTCTTATAAGAACGCCCTGGAGTTTTATCACGGCAACCAGTGGGAAGGCCGAACAGTCCACGGGGAGAAGCGGCTGACTTTCAACTACAGCAAGGTTTTTATCGATAAAATCACTTCTTACCTTATGTCAGGCGTCAGTTTCGCCATCGACCCGGTGGCAGACTCCGCTGAATCCAGGGCGAAGGCCCAGCGGGCGGAAACGTTATTGCAGCAGGTCTACCAGGACAACAATCTTGAACAGCTGGACCTGGAAACGGAAATCGATGCGGCCATTTTAGGTGATGCCTGTTATAAGGTTACCTGGGACGAGGCGGCTAAACGGGTCAGAGTTACCGCTCCCGATATCCAGGGAATTTACGCCTGGTGGGCCGGCGACGACATATCTCACGTGTGGAGGGTCGCCTCCCGATATAGTCTTTCGCCGGAAGAGACCGGTTTCCTTTATCCGGCATATCCTAAAACCAAAACGGCTGCAGTCATCGAGGTATGGACGGTCAATAACTTCGAACTCTACCTGGATGATGTCTTAATCGAAAAGAAAGCTAATCCGTACGGATTTATCCCCTTCGTGATTTTCCCTAATTTAAGAGAACCGAAAAAGTTCTGGGGCACCTCGGATTTAACCCAGATAATAGAAATACAGCGGGAAATGAACCGGGCAGTCAGTCAGCTTGCCCGTATTCTGGAATTGTCCGGCAACCCGGTAGCTGTATTGGAAAACATCGAGGAGTCGGAGGATATCACCGTAAGACCCGGAGCCGTCTGGAACATTCCCGAAGACGCCAAAGCCTATTTACTGGACTTACTCCAGGGCGGCGGGGTTAATCTCCATATAGATTATATTAATTTGCTCTACCGCATATTACATGATATTTCCGAATCGCCGCGGGCGGCTTTCGGCGGTACGGAACGGGACTTATCCGGGGTGGCCTTGGAGATTGAACTCCAGCCGCTTCTACAAAAGGTCAACCGTAAAAGACTAATCCGCACGGCCGCTTACAACCAGCGCAACCGGATGATTTTACGCTTGCTGGAAATGTACCGGAACGAAAGCTTCGGAGAAAATAATTTGCGGGTTATCTGGATGCCCGTATTACCCAAAGACATCGCCCGGCAGGTCGCCAACGAGCAGGTGCTGGTACAGACCGGCATCCATTCCCGCCGCCATGCGATGTATGAACTGGGTATCGCCAACCCGGAACTGGAATTCCGCAAGTGGCTGGAAGAAAGAGAAAATATACTGAAAATGAACCGCGAACTTAATGCGAAACCGGTGAAGACTCCGGCGAGAGAGCGAGTCATTGAGTCTCCGGAAAGCATTGAAGAATAAGATGGAGGAATTATGACGGAAGAAGAGAATATTACTATGGAACAGGAGTTGGAAAAGCCAAAACAGGCCCAGGCAAGCCTTCCCGAAGAACTCGGCGATAATAATAACCGGGTTACCGAACTGGAACAGACGTTGAATATCCGTGATACCGAGGTCAATACGTTAAAACAGAAAATCGAGGAGATGCAAAACCAGCTTAACGCGGTAAACGGGACATTGAACCAGGCAATTACCAGCTACCGTGTAATGAAGGTAAAAGCCAATCCGGATATGCCGGCGGAATTGATTACCGGGGATACGATTGAGGCTATCGATAAAGCGGCGGATAGTGCCCGCGAATTAGTAGGCAAGGTCCGGGAAAAGCTGATGACGGCACAGGCCCAGACAAGAGTACCGGCCGGGGCCCCACCCAGAATACCACCCGATTTGTCCGCACTCTCCCCCAGAGAGAAAATCCGGCAGGGAATCGGCAAACAGAGTTAAGTGACAAACCCAAAGATACAATAAACCAAATTTGAATTATTGAAAATTGTTTATCGGAACTTATTCGGAGCTTGTTTCTTGGTTATTGGAAATTTAAGCAAAGGTACTTATTCACCCTCACCTTAATCCTCTCCCGTCAAGGGCGAGGAAAATAAAAATATTTATATAAGGAGAAATTATATGGCTATAACTTTAACCGAGGCCAGTAAACTATCTAACGACATGTTATTACGGGGCGTAGTAGAGACCATCGTGAAGGACTCGCCGATTTTACAGAGGCTGCCCTTCGTGGAAATCGTAGGTAACGGATTGACTTACAACCAGGAAAACGCCCTGCCGACCATCGATTTCTATGATGTCGGCGACACCTGGAACGAATCCACTCCCACCTTCACGCAGAAGACTGCCAACCTGAGGATTATGGGCGGTGACGCCGATGTAGACAACTTTCTTAAGGCTACCCGCAGTAATGTCCAGGATCTCGAAGCCGCCATCATCGAACTTAAGGCAAAAGCATTGCGGGATAAGTTCGAGGATAGCTTCATATACGGAAACTCGAACGTTAATACCAAGCAATTCGATGGTTTACGCAAAACCATCGATACCGGTACTGCCGGCAGTCAGGTAATTGCAGCCGGGGCCAGCGGGGCGACATTGACGCTTTCGATGGTAGACCAGCTTATCGACGCTGTGCAAGGAGGCAAACCCGATATGCTGTTAATGAGCCGCCGTTCCCGCCGCAAGATAAACGCCCTGGTGAGAGCGAGTGGCGGCATGATGGACAGTGACCGGGATAGCTGGGGCAATTTCATTCAGTTCTGGGACGGTATTCCCATCGGTGTCAGCGATTGGCAACTGGATACCCATACCGTCAGCGGCGGGGTCGAGACAGGAACTACCGGCGGTACCTGTTCCGTTATTTATGCCCTGCAGTTCGGTGAAGGCGGAGTGTGCGGTCTAACCGCACCCGGTCATCTAACCGTCGAACCAATTGGTTCACTGGAATCCAAAGACGCTTCCCGCACTCGGGTTAAATGGTATGTTTCGATGGCTATTTTCAGCGCTATTAAAGCTGCGGCACTAATCGGCGTGCAGGACTAATCAATCCCACGCTGCTTCAAAAAGCACGCCTATTCTTTCTAGTCCTCTCTCCCATCAAGGGAGAGAGGCGGAGAGAGGGTGATAATAACCTCGATAATAACGGAGGAAAATATGAACTTGACTGATATGAGGACACTGGTACGGCGTGACTTGCACGACGAAGACGCCGCCAATTACCGCTGGACGAATGACGAACTCGACCGCCATATTACCCGGGCGGTTAAAGAACTATCCGAAGCAATGCCGTTAGAGCAAAAAGCGATTTTAGCTACCACCAACGGCTCACGGGAATTAAGCGTGGCCACACTAACCGGACGGGTAATGCTGGAAGCCATTGAATACCCTATCGATAAATTCCCCAAACAATACCGGCGTTTTGCGTTATGGGGAGATACCGCTACTCTCCTGGATAGCGTTATTCCCGATGGCTCGAATTGCCACGTCTATTACGGCAAACTCCATTCCCTTGACGCCGGCGGTTCCACCATACCCGCGCAATACGAAGATCTGGTAGCTACCGGCGCCGCCGGTTATGCGGCTTTGGAATGGTCCTTTTATACGGTTAACCGTGTTAATACCGGCGGTAAACAGAGCCCCATCGATTACTTCAACTGGAGCAAAGAAAGGCTGGCTCTTTACCGGACAGAAATCAGGCGGCTCAGCCGGCGTAACCGGACTCGAATACGCTCGCTCTATAAACCATACTACCCTATTGTCTCTCAAACCACCGATTACGGGCCGTAGATAAAACAGTCATGTGAATCCGAGGACTCACTAGAGGTGATTTCGAAGAATCTCTCGTTCACCATCTGGATTTTACTATTTGACCTTTAAACAGCCTTCTTCGGAGGAAAATACATTGGATTTTTATAAAGCAATATGGTCGCACGTCGGCGGACGTCCCTGGACTTACATTGCCCGTGATATTTACCACCGGCTGGAATATCTCATACTGGTAAGTTTATTCATCGCCGGTTACGCCCTGGGTTACAGCGGTATTACTACCTGGAAATGGCTTATGGTCATCCTGAGTGCTTATACCATCGGTTACATCCACGGACACTTCTTCTGGGGCAGTGAATACATCCCCGGACAAAAAGGAAATTAACAATGAGAACTTTATCGAGCACGTTATTAGCGGCACAAAAACAGGAATCACGCCATCCTTTCGTAGAGATAAAAGCGACAAACCGGCAAATGGGCATCGTCCGTCTGGACTGGACGAGACTGTATACCGGTACCGAACCGGAAGGGCCCCACGCGGTAACTATGCCCGGTGATGGTTCGTTAATCCGTACCAGGGTAACCGGAGCTTCCGACGGGCAGAAGCTATATCGTCAGCGCGTTACCAATCCCGAACCAAATTCTAATTTCAGCCAGTGGAACTATACCGGCTCTTACAGCGTCCTGGCGGTAGCACTCTGCTCACTGGGCGCCGAGGTGTCGTTACTATGGGTCGATACTGACTATAAGTTACAGCGGCAAAAAAGCACCGATTATGGTTTCAGCTGGTCAAGTCCGGAACTTCTCGATTATGTTACTTCGACTGCCACCTACGGGCTAGCTGCCGCTTATAAGCCCAACGGTGAAATAGCGGTATTCTTTACCGACCAGAATACTTTGTTTGTTAAGCAATATACCGGCGGTGTTTGGCAGGCTAAAACAAGCTGGGACAAGACTACCGGCGACCTTTCCGGCGTTGCGGTGGTTTATGAAAGCGATTGGAATTTACTGTTAACCGGACGCGATGCCGACAATAATCCTCGACTTTGGAGTTTAATTTACGGCGATGGCGGAGATGTAACCACCGGCGATTGGTCCGCCTTAAAAGAAATCGTTGCGGCACCGGCTGCTGAAGACTTTGAATTCGTTTACCCGTTTATGGACAAACCGGATGTTTTCCGCAGTTTTTATGTAGAAAAATTTACCGGGGCAGAAGCCTATCAGCGGCCTCATTGGACTTATGTTATTCCGGAATCTGCTTTCCTGGATAGCCTGTGGCATGAGCCGGTTCCGTTTAACTATTCAGGAGAATACGGTCTGGCGATAACCCACTCGGCAAGCCACGCCTGGTTAACCAGTCCCTCAGGTGTCTGGCGAGCTTCGTTAGCAATCGAAACCATCGACCTGACGAATGATGTACTCGGCGTTAAAAAGGAGTTAAGAGCAAATTCCGGTAAACTGACCGTTGTACTGGATAACAGCAACGGCAAATATGCTTCTCCGGGCAATGGTACCTTAATCCTGCTTCAGCATGGCTGCCAGTTGGATTTCAATCCTGGCTTTCGGACAACGGCCGGTAATGAAGCCAGTCCGGGTTTAAGTTTTACTCTGGAAAGCTATGAGCATACCAGTTCCGGCGGGAAAGCCTGTCTCATTCTCCGGAGTAATGACGGTTGGGCGGCACTGTGTGACTGGAAAGCCCGTTATCAATTTCGGTGGAACAAACCAGCGGCTGAAACGAGCATTTTCCAAATTATAGAGTCCCTCCTCGCCAGAGTCGGTCTGCGGCTGGAGGTAAAATCGGCATCATCAGTAATTACCGGTTTTTACCCTGACTTCACCATTCACCCCGGTAATTCGGGCGAAATGGATATCCAACAACTGCTAAATTTCGTCCCGGATGTTATCTTCATCGAAGGCAACCGGGCTTATCTGGTTAATCCGCAGTCTACCGATGCGGCGGGCTACAGTTACGGCACCGACCACGTCGTTCTGGCAGGCGAATTCAACAAAGGGGCACTGACACTTAACCGGGTGCAAATCGAGGGTCGTTATGCTACAACCGGTGTCCCGATTTTAGCGGATACTTTTAACTGGGATGAAATAAACCGGAACGGCGAACGCTGGCAGCTCATAGCCGACCCCAATATAGGCACAGTAGCCCAGGCACAGGCACGCGGTTCGGCTTATCTTAAAGACGCGGAAATTCATGCCGATGGCGGTTTTCTTCGTATACCGGTTAATTGCGGGCAGCAAATGTATGATGTGGTAACCATAACCGATACCGCAGCCGGTCTATCCGCCGCTAAACGGAGGGTAGTGGGCATCAGTCTGCTTTACTCTCCTGAGCACGCCCGCTACGAACAGAGATTCCATCTCGGGGCTGTTTAATTAACGATATGTAAATTTTTAATAACCCCCAAAATGGTAAATGGGAAATTTCATTAACAGGTGAACAAAATGAGTTTACGTAAAGGCGTTCTAAAAAGCTTTAATTCCGGCGATTATACTGCAACTATCCTGCTCAGCGGCAGCTATAAATCCTATCTGGAAGGCGTTGCCGTAGCCAGGAATGTCCCCGCTGCGGAAATGGAGTTCGGCCGGAAAGTCGCTGTAGTATTTTTCGACGAACACAATCCGAAAGAAGCAGTGATTA
Organism: Dehalococcoidales bacterium; assembly: GCA_016927955.1. GTDB lineage: Bacteria > Chloroflexota > Dehalococcoidia > Dehalococcoidales > JAFGLR01 > JAFGLR01. The sequence continues at coordinate 4,129 of JAFGLR010000120.1, read as the reverse complement.
TCGCGGTTTATACCTGAACTATTTGGCGGGAGAAACTTTGCTACCGGACTTATTATTATTTCGGGCCAGATTTTTCATAATAGCCAGAATACCGATAACTGCCTGCTGGGTCTCAAGAGGTTCCTGAGCCAGCATGCGACCGACATAAGGGTCCAGATGCCCGCTCCCGGAAGCAGCCTTCCCGGTTACACTCGAAAAGTCCTGAGTTAAATATCCCGCTAGAGTGAATAGCTGGTTCTCGTTATACCCCAGCGGCTTGGCGATACGCTTTAATACACGGGCAGAAGGAAAACGGGTCCCCTTCTCAATCCGTCCCAGGTGAGACGGAGATACTTTTGCCTTGGTGGCCAACTGCTGGAGAGTAAGATGCATCGTCACCCTTTGCAGGTGCAGCATTTCACCGAAGTTAGTCGTACTATTTTTTACCATGACTCTAACTATAAATTGCCATTTGGCACCAGTCAATATATTCAAGTATGTTGTAACCCTATTGTAACCGCTTGCATACAAAACACTGCTGTATTTGCCAAATGTCTATATATCTAAATGAATTTTATTTTAAGGCACAGGTGAAAATATGGAACAAAAAAGAGTCCCGGGCGGACAGCCGGGGAACCAGAATGCCCGCCGCCACGGTTTTTATTCCGACTTACTGGATGAAACCCAGCAAGCGGATTTTCTGCAAGCGTTACAGGTAGAAGGCCTGGATATTGAAATTGCCCTGCTTCGGGTAAAGCTGAAATCCGTCATCAGAAACGACCCCGATAACATCAAATTAATAACACGTGCTGCGGAATCACTGGCCAAACTAGTCAAAGTTAAATACAGCGGAGGCAAAAACGACCCGAAAAAGACAAAGGAGGCGATAGGTAATGTCCTCAGAGACTTCATCATCCCCCTCGGCATCGACATCTCCAAAATCATTTCCAGGTAAGATAATTGGGCAGACACTGAACTCTTTGCGACCATACCAGATCGAAATAGCCGGTGAAATAGTCCGGAGTGTGATTGACAATAAGGGGTTGACCTTTTCTGTAGAAATCGCCCGGCAAGGCGGTAAAAATGAAGTTTCAGCCAGAATTGAACTTGCACTTTTGATACTCTATGCGGAACAAATAAAAAACTGTATCAAATGCTCGCCCACATTTAAACCGCAAACGGTAATTTCAATGATGCGGTTGAAAGATAAGTTATTCGAATTCGGCTGTGAAAATCTATGGCAGAGCGAAATGGGTTACACTATCCGGGTCGGTGATGCCCGGATAATATTTCTTTCGGCGGACAAATCGGCAAATGTCGTCGGTAATACCGCCCATTTATTACTGGAAGTCGATGAAGCTCAGGATGTCAGCAAAGATAAATACACCAAAGAGTTCAAGCCTATGGGCAGCACAACCAACTGTACCAATGTTTTGTACGGGACAACATGGGATGATTCAACCCTACTTGAGGAAGTGAAGCAGACCAATCTGGAGCTTGAAAAAAAGGACGGCATAAAACGCCATTTCCGGTACGACTGGCAGGAAGTAGCTAAATATAACCCGCAATATCTGGCATATGTGGAAGCCGAAAGGCAGCGGTTAGGCGAAAACCATCCGCTGTTTTTAACCCAATACCGCCTGTTGCCTGTACACGGCGGCGGGGGATTCTTCAGCCCTTCTCAACTGGCACAACTGCAGGGCGACCATTCGCGCCGCCGCCATCCCCAACCAGGCAATATTTATATCGCCGGTATTGATTTAGCCGGAGAAGCGGAAACCGAAGAAACCGACCACCTCAGCGAGTTAAAACCAAGGCAGGATTCTACGGTAATCACCATCGGCGAACTCGATTTCTCGGTCTGTAATGATATCCGGAAACAACCTCGTGTCCTGATTATCGAACACTACTCCTGGACGGGTAAAAAGCATACCGGTCTATATCCCCAGTTGGTGGACATCCTGAAAAACGTCTGGCACTGCCGGAAAATCGTGGCGGATGCGACGGGCGTCGGCGAACCGGTGGCGGCTTTTCTGCGGCAGGCCGTCGGCAGAAAAGTCATTCCCTTCAAGTTTACCGCCTCATCGAAATCGGAATTGGGCTTTAACCTGTTATCAGCTATCAATTCCGGCAGCCTGAAAATGTACGCCGGCGATAGTTCTCCCGAATATACCGAATTCTGGATAGAGATGGAAAAGGCTAAAAGCCATTACCGTCCCAACCAGACGATGAACTTCTTTGTAGACCCGGCGCAGGGGCATGATGACTTCCTGATGAGCCTGGCATTACTGGTAGAAGCGGGTAATCTATATCAACCGAGAGAGGCGAAAGGAAGTTAAAAGTATACAGGCGGGTTAAAAACCCGCCTGTTTCATCGTTCTTCCCTAATTACAAACTACAAAATACTAATTACTTAATCAGTCTATCTTCTTAAACTTGCTGCCCGGGGCGCCGCATATCGGGCACCTGTCCGGGGCCTGGCCTAATACCGTATTACCGCAGACCGGACAAACGTAATAAGGGGCTTCCGGTATTTTCTGCCCCGCATCGACTGCCTTCAGAGCTTCCTGATATAACCCGTGGTGTATCTTTTCCACGGCATTCGCCCAGACAAAGGTCCGCTCGGCTTCAGCGTTGCCTTCCTTCTTCGCCGCTTCGATAAAACCGGGATACATCTCGGTAAATTCCTCATGCTCTCCGCCCACGGCAGCATTCAGGTTATCTTTGACAGATTTAATGCCTTTCATCGCATTGAGATGGTTACGAGCGTGAACGGTCTCTGCTTCCGATGCCGCCCGGAAGAGCCGGGCAACCTGCGGCTGTCCTTCTTTATCCGCTTTCTCCGCAAAGTAAAGGTATTTCCGGCTTGCCTGGCTCTCACCCGCAAAAGCTGCCTGTAAGTTATCCGTTGAATTACCCATCATTCCCCTCCTTGATAACTATTCTCCATTTCCCATATTAACCATAGTCTTTACTAAATGTAAATCAAGATGCGGCGATTTTAGCTTAGCGACCAGTTCTTCCCCTTCAGCTTTATTTTTCACCAGGCTGAATAAAGCCGGACCCGACCCGGCCAGATGGACGTTCGCCGCCCCTATTTTCAATATATGGTCGCGGTAAACGCCAAGCCCGGCATACTGTTCGAAAGCAACATTTTCAAAGGTATTGAATAAAAGTTCCGGGCGAAGCGGTTTCCCCTCCCTGATTTCCCACATAAAATGTTCGGTGATTTGTCCATCGGTATAATGATTGGCCTGTAAACCGGCATAAAGCCGGGCCGTTTTATTCGCCGGACGCGGTATGTCCGGAACCATTACCACAAACCACGTTTCGGGAATTTTAAGCAATGGAGTAATATTCTCTCCCCTGCCCTCCATTAGTGCCGTACCGCCGTCCAGAAAGAACGGCACGTCCGAGCCTAATTCCGCCGCCAGTCCGAGCAGCTTTTCTTTACTCATATTCAACTGCCAGATTTCGTTCAACCCTTTTAGAGTTGCTGCGGCATTGCTGCTGTCGCCGCCCAATCCGGCTACCATCGGAATCCGTTTGAGCAGCTTAATAGCGATTCCCGGACTCATCCGGCATTTTTTGTGGACAAGTTGAATCGTGCGGAGAATCAGGCTCTTTTCCGCCGACCATTCCGGCAAGTTACTTTCGATGATAAGCCTTTGGCTCGATTCAAACGTGAGCATGTCGCACAAATCGACGGACTGGATAATACTACGGATATTGTGATAACCGTCAGGGCGTTTGTTTAACGCTTCGAGGGTTAGATTAATTTTGGCGGGAGCTTGAATGGTTAACAACGGGCAGCCTCGGCACAGGTCTGATATAGTTTACCCCACTCCTCCAGGGAGAGAGTTTCCGCCCGCCGCTTATTATCGATGCCCGCTTTTCCCAGCAGCGGCAGTATATCGGTTTTAGGCAGTTCTAATCCCAGTGCCAGCGAGTTGGCAATTTGCTTGCGGTTGGACGTGAATCCGGCCTTCACCAGCCGGAAAAAACTATCGGCATCTTTAACTTTTACCGCCGGTTCGGGATATAAATCTATCCGCAGTACCGCCGAATCTACCTTGGGCGCCGGGTAGAAACATTCCGCCGGGACATAGGTCACCACCTGCGGCCGGCCGTAAAACTGCACACTGATGGC
>JAFGLR010000119.1 GCA_016927955.1 Dehalococcoidales bacterium | reverse complement strand
GTCTTCCGAGAGATGGCGGAATCTTCCCTGTGGTTTGGTATAATCACGCAATGGTTTCAACTGGGGGATATCCACGCTCATTTTATATTTACCATTTGTAATCTCATATAGCGGAAAAACGCCGGTTTCTACAGCAAGGCGTCCCATGCGGATGGCCGAATCGGTCGGGCAGCGCCAGCCGGTAGGACATACCGACATGACATGCAAATAGGCCGGACCGGGAGTTTCTACCGCTTTCTTCACTTTAGCCATCAGGTCGAAGGGATAACTATGGCAGGCGGTGGCCACGTAAGGAATATTATGGGCGGCCGCAATTGCCGGCATATTTTTCTTCCAGCTAAACTGGCCGATACTTTTTTTACCGGCAGGAGAGGTAGTGGTAGTTGCACCGAAGGGAGTGGCGGAAGAGCGCTGAATACCGGTGTTCATGTAGGCTTCATTATCGAAGCAGATATAGGTAAAATTATGGCCTCTTTCCAGAGCTCCGGAAAGGGCTTGCAGACCGATATCAGCGGTACCGCCGTCACCGGCGATAGCCACGACTTTTACATCTGTATCCGGGCGGTATCCTTTTCTAATCATGGCTTTCAAGCCGGCTTCGACGCCTGAGGCGACGGCAGCGGTATTTTCAAAAAGCGTATGAATCCAGGGTACCCGCCAGGAAGTGTAGGGCAATTGGGAAGCAATAATTTCCATACAACCCGTGGCATTAACAATAATCGAGTTAGTACCGATAGCCTTAGCGGATAGTCTGACAGCCAGGGCTTCGCCGCAGCCGATACAAGCACGATGGCCGGGGGCAAAAGGTTCTGTTTCAGCGACAAGACGCGGGACGAATACGTTTAATTTATCCATTATCCTCTCACCCCGTAAAACTCAAATTCCTCTTCACTGCCCGAGCGGGCGATTTCTATGCCGCGGTTAATAATATCGGTAAATCCCTGTACGGTGATATCACGGCCGCCCAAACCGCTGACTATATTTGCTATCTTCGGGCGTTTTGGTTGACCGTAAAGTGCTGACCTAAGTTCAGAACAGACCGGTCCGCTGTACCCAAAAGATATAGCACGATCCAGCACAACCAGTGTTTCAGCATCTTTTAGGGCTTCTCGTAATTCCTCAAATGGGAAAGGCCGCCATAGTCTGATACGTACCAGCCCGATGTCCTGGCCTTTCTTCTTCAATTCATCGACAGCCGTCATCGCTGTTTCGGTGAAGCTGCCAATCGTAAAGAGGAAGGTCTTAGCGTTTTCACAATTATATGTTTCGACCGGATGATAATAACGGCCGAATTGCTTGCCGAACTCCGCCCAGTGTTCCAAAATAGGCCCTTTAGTTGCTCTAAGAGTCATCTCCTGGGCTTTTTTAGTTTCGGAAAAAATGATAGGAGGAGCGAAATCACCCATCGCAACCGGTTTATCCGGCCAGAGAGGCAGCGGATAATCATTGGGCGGTAAATATTTTTCTACCTGCTCTTTATCTGGGAGGAGCATCGGCTCAATCATATGAGTCAGATAGAAACCATCTATGTGTACCATCACGGGCAATAGAACGCGGCGGTCTTCGGCGATACGAAAAGCACATATAATCTGGTCGATGGCTTCCTGTCCGTTCTCGGTGAATATTTGAATCCAGCCGGTATCGCGGACGGCCATCACATCGGAATGGTCCCCCCAGACGCTGAGGGGGCCGGATAGGGCACGGTTAGCAACAGCCATGACAATGGGTAGTTGCATCGAGGAGGCAACGTATAGGACTTCATGCATCAATTCTAGACCCTGGCCGGCGGTAGCGGTAAAAGTGCGGGCGCCCGCAGCGGCCGAACCAAGGCAGGCACTCATGGCCGAATGCTCGGACTCTACCGGAATAAACTCGGCATCCAGTTCCCCATTGGCCACCATATCAGCCAGATGCTCTACGATGTGGGTCTGAGGAGTAATTGGATAAGCCGCAACGACATCGGCATTGCACATGCCGACAGTTTCAGAGACGGCAATGGAGACTTCCATTCCAACACGTTTCGGCATTATTCTTCCTCCTCCAGCATCGTTATAGCTTTCGGCCAGCATTCTTTGGCGCAAATGCCGCAACCCTTGCAATGATAAAGGTCGGCTTTAAAATAGCCCTGTTCGTCACGCTTAATACAACCTTCCGGGCAGAAAATGTAGCATAGGCCGCATTTGATGCATTTTTTAGTATCGGTTTCCGGGCGCTGGGAACGCCAGGCACCAGTACGGTACTGTACGGCGTTGCCTGGCTCGGTTACGATGCAACCGATGTTTAAATCTTTCCAGGTTATTTCACTCTCTGACTTGGGCAATTATTCTTTCTCCTTTACTACTGTCTGTTCGAAAGCTTTTTTCATCGATTCAAAGTTCCGTTCCGCCAACTTTCCGAACCGTCCTTTTAAGGGTTCGGTCAGGGAATCCAGTTTAACAATACCGGTAGCATGGATTAGAGCTCCGACCATCGTTGTATTTACTATGTTGACACCCAGCGTTTCCATGGCGATTTTGGTGGCGTTCACAGTAGCTATTTTCTGATTGATTTTGAATTCTTGCCGGATTTGTTCGGGGGTTTTTCGGGTATTGATTATTGCGATGCCGTCCGGTTTTAAACCGGTAGCAACATTCACGACAGGAAGTAAACCTGGGTCAAGTACCACAACTACATCGGGTTGGGTGATTTCCGCACGGTTGCGGATGGGGTGAGTACTAACACGAACAAAGGCCTGTACCGGGGCACCGCGTCTTTCCGGTCCGAAGCTAGGGAAAGCCTGTCCGTATCTGCCTTCATTAATCCCGGCCTGAGCGACAAGTTCGGCTGAGGTAACCGCTCCTTGCCCGCCGCGACCATGCCATCTGATTTCAAGTAACTCGGTTTTGACTGCTTCGCTAGTTACCACATTACACTCCTGATTGACTAATAAATACCCCTAGAGCGACTCGAACGCTCGCAACCGGCTTCGGAGGCCGGTGCTCTATCCACCTGAGCTATAGGGGCACGTAACAATAATACTCTATTCATAACGGTCGAGACAATATTCCCTTTTATACTATAGCCAGGAAACGAACCGGATTACCGAGAGAAACGGGTAGCGTAGCGTTCTTTAAAATACTATTTTAATATTAGCGTATTTTGAGACTGGATGTAAAATAAGTAATTTATAGTCAACCTTGCTCAGGTGCAGTAATTAGTGCTTTTAACAGCCCGTTTAGGCCATAGAATCAATGATTAAAATTCTATTTTGGTATAACAACCGGAAGGTAATTCGTGGGCTTGTGTGCCGTTTATTATTGGAAATGCTTTTGGGTATGGTTTAAATTATATACTTAAAAAATAAAAAAACAAGTATAGCATCGGCACTTTTTAAAAAGTGCCGATGCTTCAATTACCGGCTAGTGAATATTTTCTTATTAATTATAATTGAGAGGTGCAATTCGGGCAGCGGGAAGCATTAATATTGATGGTCGATTTACAGTATGGGCATTCTTTGGTCGTGGGCGGTCCGGCCGGGGCCGGTTTCTTGGCGGTTAAACGAGCAATCGGGCGGACGATACCGAAGAAGACTACCAGGGCGATAATCAAGAAAATAATTATCGTATTAATAAACAGGCCGTAGTTAATCGTTACGGCACCAGCATCCTGAGCGTCAGCCAGAGAATTATAAACAACTCCGGCGGGCTTCAGAACGACATACAGATTGGTAAAATCCACATTACCTAAACCTAGACCGATAGGGGGCATGATGATGTCTTTTACCAAAGAAGTGATTATTGCCCCAAAAGCCGCACCGATAATGATACCCACGGCCATATCCACCACATTTCCACGCATAATGAACGCCTTGAAGTCTTTCATACGCAAAATACCCCCCTTTAATATTTTTCGCTAGAATTATAGCACAAATAGAAAAATAGCAAGAGGGTACACAATAAAATAAATAAAATTAAAATCCAAGTAATAAGGACTTTAGCAGCTCATCACTTTAGTTTCTGTATTGCTTCAGTTTCCACGATACGCATAACTTCGAGTAGGGGTAAATTATATTTCAAAGCTAGTTTACGACAATCTTCGTATTCCGGAGAAATATTAGATATATTTCCGGATAACCGTTTTATTTTTACATTAATTTTACCCAGGTAAGATTCCAGTTCGATGGTTTCTCGCTGGGCTGTGTGGCGGTTGATTAATCGGGACCTAACCCCGAGAGTCGTAGTTTCCCGTAAAATAATATCGGTAAGTGTGGCTTCGGTGTAAACCGGGGCAAGAACACTTAACATAACCGCCGGACGGTTTTTCTTCATCTGGATGGGGGTAAACCAGACATCGACTGCCTTTGCCACGAATAGTTTTTCCATCAGGTACCCGTATATTTGAGGGTTCATGTCATCGATATTTGTTTCCAGAAGGACCAAATAGTCATCATTTTCAGCAGAAGATGTTTCCCCTAGCCAGATACGCATAATGTTAGGCCAGCCGGAAAAGTCTTTACCGCCGGCACCGTAACCGACTTTTGTGGTGGTCATATTCGGACGGCTGAACTTTGCCAGTGAAGTAACCAGGGCTGCACCGGTAGGGGTTACTAGCTCGGCGGCAGGCGGGCCGGCTTTTTCAGGATATGAAGTTATCGGTGCTCCGGCCTCAGTAATTAAATCCAAAGTAGCCGGTGCAGGAACCGGCAAGATGCCGTGAGCGCTGGATATCGTACCGCTGCCGGCCGGAAGTGCGGAGGCATATACCTGCTCGATTTTAAAATATTCCAGAGCGAGTAAAGTGCCTACGATATCGATTATCGTGTCGACAGCCCCGATTTCGTGAAATTCGACCTTATTGATATTAATACCGTGGATTTTGGCTTCTGCAGAACCAATTCTCCGGAAGATAGCCCAGCTGTTTTCCTTTATTTTATTCGGCAGGCGGCTGGATTCTATAATTTTAAGAATGTCTTTCAAAGGACGGTGATGTTGCTGGACGTGCTCCTCAATATTAACGGTGAATTTAGTAGCGGTAATTGAGGCACGTTTTACTTTTTCGGCAGTAAGTCTATAACCACCAATGTCGAGGCTACTCAAGCCTTTCTTTAGAGTTTTTAATTCGAGTCCGGCATCGATAAATGCCCCGAGTATCATATCGCCGCTGGTACCGGAAAAACAATCGAAATAGGCAATTTTCATATTCTTATTCCTGCTTAATACCGATATTCAGGCTGCCGGTGCGGTAACCGTTCATGTCCAGGGTGACATATTTATAGCCAAGAGATTTAAGGTGTTCGATAATCTCGTGGCGAATCCTGTTACTCATCACCGGTTTCATCTCTTTTTCATCCAGTTCGAGACGGGCGATGTCACCGTGATGGCGTAAACGGAGTTGTCCCAAACCGAGGCTATGCAGGTACTTTTCACCTTCAGCGATTTTGGTGAGTGTGTCTGCGGTTACCGGTGTGCCATAAGGGATGCGTGAAGCCAGACAGGGCGAAGCCGGTTTATCCCAGGTCGGTAAGCCCTTTTCTTTTGAGAGCATGCGAATTTCAGTTTTTGTTAGCCCGGCTTCAGAAAGAGGGCTGCGAATACCGGCTTCGACGGCAGATTTCCTGCCCGGACGGTAGTCGGTAAGGTCGTCGTGGTTCATGCCGTCGGCAACCCATTTCAGCCCTTCAAATTCAGCAATTATTTTAAGTTCTCGAAAAAGTTCCTGGCGGCAATAATAGCAACGGTCGGGAGAATTAGCGGTGAAATCAGGGTTGTTCATCACATTAACGGAGGTAATTTTATAGCGGAATCCGCCCTGGCGGGCAATTTCTTTTGCTTCGTCGCGTTCAGTTAACGGAGTTAACGCAGAGAAGGCAAACACTGCCATTAATTTGTCTCCCAAAACCTCATGCGCGGTAACCGTGAGAAAGGTACTGTCCGTACCGCCCGAATAGGCTACTAATACCGACCTCATTTCTTTTAGTATAGTTGTCAGTTTAGCTAGTTTATTTTCCGTTTTCATCGGTATTATTATTTCTCTGATTTATCAGCCCGGCGAGGTAGCCGGCGCCAAAGCCATTATCGATATTCACGACGGCGATGCCGGGAGCACAGCTATTGAGCATGGTAAGTAAAGGCGCCAGTCCGTTGAAACTGGCACCGTAGCCGACGGACGTCGGCACGGCGATGACCGGCACGGAGACCAGTCCGCAAATTATACCGGGCAAAGCACCTTCCATCCCGGCGACAACAATGAGAACGTTGGCTTTACGGATTTGCGGAAGGTTTTCGAACATCCGGTGGATTCCCGCAACGCCGATATCGAAGATATTTTCGACCTTATTACCCATCAATTCCGCCGTAACGGCGGCCTCTTCTGCGGTTGGAATATCGGCAGTGCCTCCGGTAATAACGGTAATACCGGGTCTCAGGGGTTTATTACGCATACGATTTACCACAATAGTCCGGGAAACCGAATTATAGCTAGCATCTTTGATCTTAGCTTTAACGGCGGTAAAAGCTTCAGGAGGGGCGTGAGTGACCAATATCCGCTGGGAGCGTGCAGACATCGCCGAGGCGATGGAGACTATTTGGGCTACCGTTTTACCCCGTCCGAAAATCACTTCGGGAAAACCGACGCGGACATTACGGTGATGGTCGACTTTAGCGAAATCCATTTCTTCATAAGGTAATACACTGAGTTCTTTAAGAGCTTGATTGACTGTCAGTTTACCGGCTTTAACTTTTTTAAGAACGCCGGTTAACCATTCATCTGCCGCTTTGGTGGGCTTTTTATTATTTACCATATTAGCCTCTAAAGATTATTGATTATCTCATTAATACAGTATATTACTCAAATAAGAAGAACAAAACAACTAAAGTGTGTAATTTAAAAAGTTTAATTAGTGAGGTTAGCCTGTTTAATTGCGTAGTTTTACGTATATGAACCTATATGCTGTAAGGTTATTATTAGTCAGTAACAAACGGGTAGAGGGGGTTGGAGTAATGCAAATACCACCTGAGATTTCCATAAAGGGGTTTGAGATAACTGCCGCTATTGATAATTTATTACAAAATCAAATTACTAGGTTGGAAAGAGTCTGTGGTTACATTACCAGTATCCGTGTGGCGATTGAGAAGGAACAAGGTCGCCACCAGAGCGGTAATCCTTACCGGATTCGTCTGGATATCCGTGTCCCGCCAAATCATGAAATGGTAGTAAGACGGCTAACGGTATTGCACGGAGAAATGAAGGTATCGATAGAAGCGGAATCTGAGCTGGAAATGGCAGAAAAAAAGCGGCCGAGGTTTCGTAAAGATGAACCACTGCCGGCGGCGATAAAAAATACCTTTGATTCAGCCCGGCGTCAACTGGAGAGAATCGTAGAGCGCCAACGCAAGGAAATCAAGGCTCATCCGCAAAACCAGATAAAAGGCTTTATTGAGAAATTATTTCGTGATGACGCTTATGGGTTTATCAGGGCAATCGAAGGCCAGCAAGTATATTTTCATAAACACAGTGTGTTGCGTAATGATTGGGAACGGCTGCAAGTGGGTACCGGTGTTCGGTTTATAGAAGAACCGGGTGAAAAGGGATTGCAGGCCAGCAGTTTGGAGATAGTAGATAAACCGGGCGTCAGTGAGATGCACGCAGAAATGCATGAATTACCTGTTGTAACGGTAAAAAGAAGTCTACCGCGTGGTGGGGTGCGAGCCCGCATACCGGCTACGTAGCTGACCGCAACCGGCATCGATATCAATACCGCGACTCTGCCGAACGGTACATTGAACACGCAGTCGTTTTAATTCTTCGGCAAAAGAGGTTATTGTTGCCTGATTCGCCGGACGCAAATCACCGAGGGTTTTATTAGCGGTAATAAGATTCACGTGGCAATTCAAACCGGCAACCAGATGTACCAATTGGTGTGCCTGTACCGGTGAGTCATTAATGCCTTCCAGAAGGATATATTCAAAAGTTATTCTTCTTCCGGTCTTATTAACATAATCCCGACAAGCGGGAATAAGCTGCTCCAGAGGGAACTTATTATTTAGCGGAACGAGCCAATTACGCACCTTATCAGTACTGGCGTGTAAAGACACCGCCAATCCTATTTGCAGTTTTTCCTGACTCAACCGTTTGATTTGGGGGACCAGTCCGGCAGTGGAGATAGTCATATTCCGGGCACCCAATCCAAAACCATCCGGGGAATTGAGCGTTTCAACGGACTGCCAGAGGTTATCGTAATTCGCCAGCGGCTCACCCATGCCCATAAAAACGAGGTTGGTAATACGGTCTTGCGGCTCGGCTTCATGCAGATGCCGGGCAAAATATAGTACCTGTTCGGTTATTTCACCGGGCGTGAGATTTCGCTCGAAGCCCTGTTGTCCCGTGGCACAAAAAGGACAGCCGATAGGACAGCCAACTTGTGTCGAAAGGCAAATAGTATAGTCTGTTTTACCGCCAGGGGCGGGATACGGCATCAGAGCGGATTCGACAGTTTTACTATCCGGAAGAGAGAATAGGACTTTCACCGTACCGTCGCGACTGGTTACTTCATGTATTGGGTTTAGTTTAAATAAGACCGTTTTTTCCGCCAGGGCTTGCCGGAAATTCTGCGGCAGGTTCGTCATTTCCTCGAAGGAAGATACCAATCCCTGATATAGCCAATGACGTAATTGTTTCGCCCGGTAAGCCGGTGCACCAAGACCGGTTACTAATTTATCGATTTGCGTTGAGTTCAGGTCAGTCAGGTAAAGATTTTCCATATAAGATTAAGGCCTCCATTACCATGATACGATATATCGGTAAGTAAAGGTTAATTTTAGATGCGATTCGGATGATACCGATTGCATTATTAATAAATTGGAGATAAAATTTATTCCAACAGATAACGGAATAACAAGCCGGAATAAGAGGGAAAACAATGGGGAAAATCATAGCCGTAGCACAGCATAAAGGCGGAACCGGGAAAACCACTACCTGTATTAACCTGGGGGCCAGTCTCAGTAACATGGGGAAACGTGTCCTATTGGTTGACCTGGACCCACAGGCATCATTGACTGTAAGTGTGGGCATCAATCCCCTCGAGGTTGAGAAATCCATTCATCAGGTACTAATTGGCCCCGGTGTGGAGATGAAAAATGCGGTATTAACGAGACCGAATATCAACTTTTCGGTGGTACCGTCTCATGTCGATTTAGCTATGGCGGAAGCGGAACTGGCCGGAAGAATCGGACGTGAGAAAGTCCTGCAAAAAAAATTAACCCCTATGAAGTATGAATACGATTATATTTTTATCGATTGTCCGCCGACGTTAGGTATCCTTGTGGCTAATGCTCTGGTAGCGGCTGATAGTGTCCTCATACCTATCCAGTGCGAGCCTCTTACCTTATACGGCGTAAAAAATTTGCTGCAGGTAATCAATCTTATCAGAGAAGAAGTTAATCCGAGCCTTAAAATAGAAGGTGTACTAAGGACGATGTTAGACCGGCGGACAAAATTAAGCAAAGAGGTGTCCGAGAGCATCCAGCAGACCTTTGGCAACCTTGTCTTTGCTACTATCATATACCGGCATGTGAAGTTTGCCGAGGGCCCAATCCATGAAAAGCCGATAGAATTTTATGCCTCGAAATCGCCGGGGGCAGAAGAATATCAGAATCTGGCAAAGGAGCTGCTGGCTCATGAAGGCTGAAAATACAAATAAAAGCGTTTCCAATATGGACGTACTCAAGGATATCAGAGGACTTTTATCCGGAAATTCGGAACTAGGGAATATAACGGCAGACCCGAAAAATAGACAAAGTGATTTGGAAGCCAAGATAGTCAAACTTGAGACGCAGGTAAAAGACTATGAAGAGCTGGTGCAAAAGCAGCAGAAAGCGCTGCAAAGAATAACGACCGAGAAAGAGCAGGTAGCCGCAAAGTTAAATGCGGCAGGTCCCGGTAATGAAAAGGTTGTATCTCTATCAGTTAAGTCAGACGGATTTAAGGATGAAGTATCTCAACTTGAGGCCAGGATAGACGAGCTTTCTACAACCCTATCTCAAACCGAGGATTTGATTAAACTAAAAAGCCAGGAACTAATGCAGAAGATAGCCCGAATATTTATGGAAGCCGGACAGGGTGAGGTGGCGATAGAATTCAGAAAAACCGCTAGCTCGCTGGAATCGGCTGAGAACTGTGCCCACTTTTTACGAGAACTCCTCAACCAATAAATAAGTTATGCTACGTAAATTATTCACGTGAATTACCTGTAATAATTTAGTTATCTATTTGAGGTAGGTCTAATGGACAAAATATAAGAGTGACGGTTAGTTATTTAGTATTGCCATGACCTTGTATCTCCAATTCCGTGATAGAATATCCGTCAGAGATACAAGGTCATGGCAAACCAACCACGAATTGTTTCGTACCTACGAATCCCAATTAGTACTCTGATATCGTAGCCGGGAAGCTCTCGAAGAGGCTAAAAGAGTACTAAAACATTTCCACTTTGGTATTTAACAATCTACTTCCACATGACTTTGTTGTCCGTTAAATCCATCCTACCCCTATTTTGTCTACCGCTTCAATATACTGATGCCGCATGCCCCGCCTTGGAGTCCGGTTACAATGCCACCTTCCATATGGCCTATGCCCACTTTGGCTCCCTCGACCTGTCTTTTCCCGGCCTGACCCCTGAGATGCCAGGTAATCTCACACACCTGCCGGACACCGCTGGCACTTAAAGGATGCCCCTGTGCGAGCAACCCACCGCTGGGATTGACCGGCATTTTCCCTCCCAGGTCAAAATAACCTTCTTGTGTAAGACGAGCACCTTCACCACGAGGACAAATTCCCATATCTTCTATATTTGGAATCTCAGTGGCAGCAAAAGCATCATGAAGCTCCACCAGGTCCAAATCCTCCGGGCCTACCCCGGCCATTTCATAAGCTTCGGCAGTAGCTTGTTCGCCCATAGGAGAAACATCTATCTCTTCCCAGAAATAAGTATATCCTCCGGTTTTGAGTCCCGACCCTGCGAACCAAACAGGAGAAGAAGTATATTGAGCTACTTTATCGGCAGCACATAATATTGCGGCAGCAGCCCCGTCAGTGACGGGGCATATCATGAAAAGAGTAAGTGGGTCGCAAATCATCTTGGAATTAAGTATCTCCTCCAGTGCATACTCTCGCTGATACATAGCATAGGGATTTAAAGTACCGTTGTGATGATTCTTTACTGATGCCTGGGCAAATTGCTCGACTGTGGCCCCATATTTTTTCATATAGCGCCTCATGATCATTGCTGCCCACCCGGGCATTGAAAGCCCGGACTGGCCGTCGATATCGTTGGTAGCCATAGGGCCCCTGGGCACGCCGGTGGTCATCGAGTCAACCCCTAGTGCTATACCGATATCATATCTACCCGTGGCAATAGCATAAAATACTTCTCTCACGGCGGTAGAACCCCCGGCACAGGCATTTTCTACATTAGCAATCTCACGATTGACAATACCTACCTTACTGAAAACCTCTTGAGCCAGGCACCCCGTAGTTGGGACTAAATTGGCACAGTAGCCTCCTTCAATATTCTTGGGTATTATGCCGGCATCCTTAATTGCCGCCTGACATGCCTCTGTCCCCAAATCTACCATAGTTCTTTCAGGTTGTTTGCCAAATTTACTCATCCCTACGCCAATCACGGCTACACGTCTCAGAGAAACATTTCCCATTTAATTCTCCATTCGTTTTATTTTATTAAATTACTTATTTTAACTCGTTATACAGGTTGAAATTTATAACCGATTATCTCATCATCATCTTTATCCCAAAGCTTTTCAACCACTAACTCCATTTCCATATTTATTTCAAAAGGCTTTCCCGCCTTTTCCTTAAGAACAGAGTAAATCCAGAAACCTTCTGCCAATTCCACCATACCACCAGTGAAAGGGGCCTTTATATGTCCGGAATCCATATAATTAGTGGTATAGCTATAAAGTTTCCCCTTACCACTTAAAGGCATACCTTCTAGATCGTTCGAATAGCAGTTGAGACAAGTTAGGGTCAGCGGAGGAAGGATATGTCCGCATGCTTTACATTTAAAACCTACTAGTTTTCCCTCGGTTTTACCAGTAAATAATCCTTCACGAATCGGTATTTTGCTCATTTTCCCATCCCTTTCTAACTTATTGTTGCTCATCATAGCTCCTAACCATATGTGTTTTATAAGGTTGGAGAGTTATAATGCCATAACATTATAGCATTGATGATATATGGTGGAAAACATTGTCATTCATACCAGACACTGAAGCTAAACGTTATCGTTAAATTTTACTTGTGAAATAGCAAACATCCCGATGTTTGTGCAGTGGAAAACAGAATTATTATTAATACCTTAACTCGAATACCCCGAACATAAGGTCGTGAGAAGTTTATCTGAAAAGGCCTGTTATCCGACACAGCAAAATTTGCAGTATAACGACTATGTGATATACTAACCTATATAATTCATAATGTGGAGGAAATTAGTTAATGGTTGAAGATACAATAGAAGAAAAAATCGAGAGACTTGCCTCGGAAACAGTGATAAAAATCTCCAACTTAGTCCAATCCGAGGCCACAGATAAAACTCTTGCTGCTCAGAAAGAGTTTACCAAGCTAAGGATGGCTGAAACTCGTAAAATGAGTAAGTACTTTTTTAAAGTTTACGATATTTTCAGAAAGTAAGCGTGAAGATATTGAGGTGTTTAATTAAAATTAAGTGGCGTCGAGATAAACAATATAACACGTTGTTAGAAGTAGGTTCCTTTGTTTTTCTAAATTCGTCTCGGCTCGCAGTCCCCTTAAGTCCATAATCAGCTTATCCGCATTCTCGGCTGCATTGGCGGCTGTACTATTAAAGAATCCGGTTATATCTACAATAGATTCTTCTATCGATTGTACTCTTTATCAGGAAACAGGCTATAGATGTAAGCCCTAGCCGTTCTTCTAACTATTCTTTGAATTGCTTGTCTATTCTTCTTAACATTTTCACCTTTCTCTTCTATATTGATAAAAGCCTCTGGTCTGCTCCCAAAAAAGTAGTCCAAAAAATACTGTGATTTTTGAACATGCTAAAATATCGGGGAAGGAGCTTAGTCATGAAGAAATCGCAGTTTACTCCGGAACAAATCACCTTTGCTCTTAGACAGGCAGAATCAGGTACCCCTGTTCCTGAGGTTTGCCGCAAGAAGGGCATTAGTGATCAGACCTTTTACCGCTGGAAGAAGAAATACCTAGGTATGGGGATTGCCGAGTTAAGACGACTCAGAGTTCTGGAAGAAGAGAACCGCAAATTAAATCAACTGGTGGCCGATCTCAGTCTGGATAAGCAGATGCTCCAGGATGTCTTAAGAAAAAAAGTTTAAAGCCTGCCCAGTTTCGCGAATATGGTAAGTTACTGCAGTTCTGCTATAGAGTCAGTGAGCGCCGGGTATGTCACAGGTTGTCGGAGGATGGAAAGACCGACGGCTAGCCATTCGAACGAGTGTTGGAGTATGGACTTTATGAGTGACGAGTTATACAATGGACAAAGAATCAGGCTCCTAACGTTAGTCGATAACTATACCCGTGAGAGTCTGGCTATCGAGGTGGATCCTCACCTGGGTGGTCAGCGAGTAGCTGAGATACTGACGCTGGTAGCCTTAGAGCGAGGAAAACCGGAAAAGATCCGGGTAGATAACGGCCCTGAATTTACTTCCAAGAGACTGGACCAGTGGGCCTATATTAATCAAGTAGAACTTGATTTTAGCCGGCCGGGTAAGCCTACTGATAACGCTTTTATCGAAGCATTTAATGGACTTAGTCGTGAAGAGTGTTTAAACCAGAACTGGTTCTTATCGTTGGAGGATGCCCGGGAGAAAGTAGAAGTCTGGAGACAGGAATATAACCGAACTAGACCTCATGGAGCTTTGGGGAATCTCGCTCCAGAGGAGTTTGCTGAAACCGTTGGCATGGCGGTTTGAAACCCTTTAAAAATCGAAAAAATCACATTAAGATTGGACTCACTACGGGGTGCACCTCACATAAAATATTATTAACACTTTCAGTGGTGTTTGCACCGGGGATTAACGGCTCCTAAAATTCAATGATAAATGACTCTCGCCTGGTAAGTTATATAACTATAAAGGGCAACCTGATACGTTGAACCTGTTGTTGTCCAGTGAAAATGTCACCCTTAATGTTCTGAGAATTTGTCACCCCCCTACTTATCAATAAATATTCTATATTTACTC
>JAFGLR010000118.1 GCA_016927955.1 Dehalococcoidales bacterium | reverse complement strand
GCGATTTGAATAAATTGCTAAAGGAGTAATTTCTTATTCCCTGGAAGTGAAATAATTACGTATTAACGAATATCATGATGTTTAGAGTATAGCTATCATCTGGCTGGATATATTTATGTCAACCCCATCGCCAGTTGGAGATATGATCGTATAGATTGGAGTTAACTGTAATTGAGATTTAGTCTCTCTTATGATGTGCAAAATAGAGTATGGATGGTAAGATAACGGGCTTGTGGAAACAATTTCACCTACTTATTTTACGGGCTCGATGCATATCCAGACCAGATATGCATCGAGCAATGATTCTCAACAGCCTGCCTAGGCCAAGAATAACTTGGCATCCTGACGACAGAAATATGGACTTATGTATTCAATATTTTAAAAATATTGTGCCACCGGTTATTTTTTCTGTAACCATGACATCCATATAATTTCAAATATTATTCCACCGATTTGTTGGGTATCAAAATAGGCAGCTCTTATCATACCATTGTTTTCAGGAGCATCATGTTCAGCCCTCATTAGCGGCTTAAACCCTGCTTTGGTGAAGTTGTTGAATGTTTCATCGTAGTCATTTATATGAAACCCAAGGTGTTGTATACCTTCACCGTGAATTTCTAAAAATTCTTGATGCAAAGACCTTCCCACAAGCGGTTGCATTAACTCTATTTCTAAATCACCTAATTTCGCCATACCCAGACGATATTTTACAGGAGCAGGTTTTTCATTTATCCAATGTCTATCCGGTCCCCAGTCGAATACCTGGAATGGTCCGATTCCGAAGACCGATGAATAATATTCCACAGCTTTATCTGTGTCTTTTACCACGATACCAAGCTGGGTCACCGGAGGTAAATTAAATTTTTCTCTAATACTATCTACCTTATTCACTTCTTCTCCTTTTTAATGTTAAAATTTATCACTTTAACCTATATCGGTTCGAGAAACTTTTTTGAAACGTTTATTCTTCCGGGTGAGTATTCTTTGCCTTTACCTATTTCCCAAAAGCATCTTGCAGGTATTTTTCTAACTTCCGGTAATCTTGTCCCCGTCTCATTAAATGTTCATACTGACTCTCATGAGTAATAATAAAAAACCTTTTTTCTTCCATAGATTTTATTACCAGCTGTGCAGCATCGTCAGATTCCATTACGTCTAGTGCATCTGCCGCCTTACCCATATTTTTAGTAAATAGCTTTTCGGCATCCTGTAATTTAGCCTTTTTTTCCGAGTCGCTCATTATATAACGCGCATTAGTTGCAATACTAGTACGCACCAGTGCAGGGCAAAGTACCGAAACCATTATGCCTTGAGGACGCAAATAACCGAAAAGGCCTTCGGATAAACCTACAACGCCAAACTTGGAAGCAGTGTAGGGTATTCCTTCGCTAGCAACGGCTGGAGGCTCACTACCTACCAGACCATTACCTGAAGCGGTATTGATGATATATCCGCTACCCCTTTCTAGCATGTGGGGCAAAAAAGCATGAATTCCGCGGACAACCCCGAAGAGGTTGATACCTACAATCCATTCCCAATCTTTCATGCTGATATTTTCCATACGACCACGTATTGAAACCCCGGCATTATTAAAGAGAATATCGACTTTACTCATGGTTTTAAAAGTCTCTTCGGCCAGATTATCGATATCAGCATCTTTTAAAACATCGCAGTGTACTGCGAGCGCACGGCGGCCCATACCTTCTATCTCTTTACGCACTTCTCCCAACCGGGTGTCATCCAGGTCGGCAACTACGATGTCGGTCCCTAGCTTCGCTAAAGCGAGAGCCACTGACCGGCCAATACCGCTGGCGCCTCCTGTAATAACGGCTACTTTACCTTTGAAATCCAATTTCAGTTCCCTCCTTTTTATTAACTGCCAGTAATATTAACATTATTAGCTATCTTGTAACCAGGACCTCCACATAATCTCAAAAATAAATCCTCCGATTCTTCGTGTGTCAAAATAAAAATCCTTAACGTACCCTTTATTTTTTTCGTCATAAATCTCTACTCGTGTCAAACATTCAAACCCAAGTTTCTTAAAAACAGCAGTCGTTTTTTCATAATCAGATACAAGAAAGCCAAGATGGTGCAGTCCTTCGCCATTGCTATCCAGGAATTCTTTATGCGGTGATTCACCTTCCGTAGGTTGAAGCAGCTCAAATTGTATATTTCCCCACATAGCCTCTGCGATCATGAGTTTAAAGGAGCAAGGTTTCTCTCTAAGCCACAGTTTTCCTGGTTCGGGGGCAAATTCGATTATTTCAAAAGGCCCGATACCGAACGTTGAAGAGTAATAATCAACTGCCGTCGGTATATCCCTTACAACTACCCCGATATGCCAGGGCGGAGGCAAGTTCAATTGTTTTCTGACTTCATCTAATTGGTTCATGTTGTCTCACATTCAACCTATAAATTATATAAAAATATATGATTTTGTCAATCCAACCTGTTCTTGAATTCCGCTCCCTTTATTTCTCTCAATCCGAAAAACCTTTCAATGCCGTATTTCCCTGTTGGAACAACCTTTAGCTTTTTCTATTTCACAAAAGTATCTTGCAGATACTTTTCTAACTTCTGATAATCTTGACCCCGACTTTTTAAGAGCGCTTCAACATTTTTATGGGGAATAATAAAAAACCTATTTTCTTCCATAGATTTAATTACGAACTGTGCCACATCATCAGATTCTAATATTTCCACTTCTTCTGGTAGCTTACTTGGTTCTATATTAAATAGAGATTCCGACTCTTTTAATTTCTTTAATTTTTCTGACTCGGCCCCTACATAACGTGAGTTAACTGCAATATTCGTACGCGTCAGCCCTGGGCAAAGCACCGAAACCATTATGCCTTGAGGACGCAGATAACCAAAAAGACCTTCGGAGAAACCTACAACGCCAAACTTGGAAGTACTGTAGGCTATTCCATCTCTAGCAACCTCGGGTGGCTCACTAGCTTCCAGCCCATTAGCTGAGGACGTATTGATAATATATCCGCTACCCCTTTCGAGCATGTGGGGCAGAAAAGCATGAACACCACGGACGACACCGAGGATATTGATACCAATAATCCATTCCCAATCTTTCATGCTAACTTTTTCCACGAGACCGCGGACTCCTACACCGGCATTATTAAAAAGAATATCGACTTTACCCATAGTCGAGAAAGATTGGGCTGCCAGATTATCTATATCGGCATCTTTGGACACGTCGCAATGTACGGCAAGCGCCCGGCGGCCCAAACCTTCTATCTCTTTACCCACTTCTCCCAGCCGGGTATCGTCCATGTCGGCAATTACTATATCGGTCCCGAGCTTTGCCAGAGCTAATGCCATTGACCGGCCGATACCGCTGGCACCACCTGTAATAACGGCTATTTTACCTTTAAATTTCAATTTCAATACCTTCCTTTTATTCAACAATTATGAATATTTATTTTTCAGAGAAAGTCTATCTAAAAGTGTATGTAAATCATAAGTCAGGGGACTTGGCAAAAAGACTTACATAAAATAATAATAGTTTCTAAGTTAATATTTTTGCAGCCAGGACAGCCACATAATCTCACAAATAAATCCCCCGATTCTTCTTGTGTCAAAATAACAGCTCTTAAAATACCCCTTTTGTTCTTCATCATACCCTTCAACGGATGTCAAACATTCAAACCCTAATCGCCTAAAATCGTTGAATGTTTTTTCGTAATCAGGTACAAGAAAACCAAGATGTTGTATTCCTTCTCCCTGACTAATAAGGAATTCTTTATGTGGTGATTCTCCTGCCGTAGGCTGAAGCAGCTCAAATTGTATATCACCCCACATAGTCTGTCCGACCGTAAGTTTAAAAGACGAGGGCTTCTCTCTAACCCACTGTTTTTCTGGTGCAAATTCGGATATTTCAAAAGGACCAAGACCGAACATTGAGGAATAGTAATCAACTGCTTTCTGTGTGTCCCTCACGACTACCCCAATATGGCAAGGTGGTGGCAAGTTCAATTGTGCTCGTATTTCATCCATTTTATTCATATTTTCTCCATTCTCAATTTTAACTCCTATTGCCGGAATTTTTAGTTATATTAATACAAATAATGAACATTTAGAATACCATTTATAGTATATCTACTTTCGTTGGTATATTATCTATGATGTATATTATCAAAAGCAATAAAACTAGTAGAGTTTTAATCTATTCATCAGATTAGTTTTAAATTTAGCCTGACTCCAGTTGGTTAAGGCTAAATATGCGACGAAAGATATTATTTTATCGGTTTATTTAATTTAAATGAGGTAACTTATATTATTTAAAGAAAACGCATATAACCGTAACATAGATGATAGATTATAACTCCGGAACGAAAAGGAGCAAGATGATATGACGGAAAATATAATTTCTCCCTCAGAAAATTAGCATTGCATCACCGAAGCTATAAAAACGGTATTTTTCTTTAATTGCTTCTTCATAAGCCCGGTCGATTAATTCTTTTCCCGTAAAAGCACTAACCAGCATTAATAATGTCGTTTTTGGCAAGTGGAAATTTGTTATCATCGCATCCGTTACCAGAAACTGATACCCAGGTAAAATAAACAGGTTAACCCAGCCGTTAAAAGCTGTTAAGGGAAGGTTCTGTTGTGCGGCGTGTTCAACAATTCTCGTGGCAGTCGTCCCGATACAGATGACCCGTCTACCTTCAGCTTTGGCCAGTGAAATCTGCCGGACAGTCCCTTCGCCAATTGTTCCGTATTCACGGTGGATGATGTGCTGCTGCGGGTCTTCTTCCCGTACAGGTTGGAAGGTATCCAGTCCTATATGAAGTGTAACCGGGACGAAAATAATTCCTTTTTGTTTTAATACTCCGATCAGCTCTTTGGTAAAATGAAGTCCCGCCGTAGGTGCCGCAACGCTGCCGTCCGTTTTTGCATATACAGTCTGGTAACGTTCTTTATCTGTTAAAGGTGTATGAATATAAGGTGGTAGCGGGATTTCCCCCGTTTCATCAATAAATGATTCATTATTAAACTGGACGGTTCGTATACCCTCATCTTTAATACCGATTATGCCGGCGATACTTACAAATTCACCTTTATCATTCGTTATGTCTACTGTTGCCCCGATTTTTAAACTCTTACCGGGTTTGACCATAGCTTCCCAGGTATTTTCTTTAATACGCTGCAATAACAATATTTCTACTTTACCGCCACTACCTGATTTCTTGCCTTTCAACCTGGCCGGAATTACCCGGCTTTCGTTATAGACAAGCACATCTCCCGCTTTTAAATAATCGGTGATATTGTAGAAATGACGGTGTTCAGTCGTTTGCGAGGCACGGTTAATGATGAGTAGTCTGGAATGGTCTCTCGGTTCGATAGGAGTCTGGGCAATTGATTCGCCCGGTAATATATAATCGAAATCACTGGTCTTGATGGTAAACTCACCCCTTATCCTGGTCTTCTGTCCAGCGGTAACGTCTTTTCAACGTAAATAACTTATCTGCGCTGCAACTATAACAGATACCGTTATGGCAACAGATGATGGCACCGCAGTCAGAACATTGCCATTTACCGGTCTGATGCCTTAGGAACTTTTTTATTCCGTTCTCTTTAATATAATCCAGGTTTTCAATCATACTCATATGGTAATACATTCGGTAACGTTTATCGAGGCTTTTTAAACGTGTGCACGGATAACTTTCACATTCAAAACAATATTTATATAATCCATTAGCCAAAGACTTACAGGCTTTTTTCATGAAGGCACAATTTTTGTTTCGCGGACGGCAGCCGGGGCATTCCGACCTCATTATTCCTTTTTTCTTCAAGTCGTATTTTAAAGTCAGATAGCTGCTGCACAGCCCGCAATTCATCCCGCAGGGGGCAATTAATTCTTCGGCAAGCAAAGATTTCATTATTTAGAACCTAAATCCGGGGTAAAATCAATGGCGGAGAGAGTGGGATTCGAACCCACGGTCGCCAAAATAGCGACACACGCTCTCCAGGCGTGCCTGTTAGGCCACTCCAGCATCTCTCCGCTAGAGTTATATTTTAGCCTATTTACCATCTAGATAACAATATCGGAACAGACATTATTTGTAATCACCGTTGGGAAACTTACAAATATGTTGATATAATGAACAGCAAAGGTAAGGTAAACAATGTCAGAAATACTTTCCGGACGAAATCCGATACTTGAAGCTTTAAAATCCGGCCGTCCAATTAATCGGATATTAATAAGTAAGACGGTATCACGGCATTCTATTGTCGGAGAAATTATCAATTTAGCTAAACGCAATAGAATCACGGTTGAATATGTAGAAAATAGTGCTATTGAAAGAGTCATACCGGTGGGCAGTCAGGGATTGTTGGCTTATGCTTCTGCGAAAGATTACATTAGCCTTAATGAATTAACCGCAATTTCTCGAGTAAAAAATGAACCTCCTTTTTACATCGTATTAGATGGTATCGAAGACCCCCATAATTTCGGGGCTATTTTAAGGACTGCTGATGCAACCGGCGTTCATGGGGTCATAATACGGCAAAGACGTGAAGTGGGTTTAACCGCTGCAGTGGCAAAAGCATCAGCCGGTGCTATTGAATATATACCGGTAACCAGAGTACCTAATATCGCTCAGACTATTGAGTTATTAAAAAAACAGAATGTCTGGGTTATCGGAGTAGATATGAATGCCGATAACGATTACAGGCAGGTTGATTATAATATCCCGGCCGCTATTGTTATCGGTGGTGAAGGAAGTGGATTATCCGAACTGGTTCGAAAACGTTGTGATATGATTGTATCTATTCCGATGAAAGGTAAAATCTCTTCTCTGAATGCTTCCGTAGCTACGGCTCTGGTACTGTATGAAGTATTTTACCAGAGAAATAAAAGGAACAGTAAATAGCCGGTTAATAATATGTTTAGGAACATTGAGCTATTGACTATCACCGGTTAACCGTGTAAGACTAGGACAATATGCAAATATTCTGGTACGTCTTTATTATAGTTATAGGACTGGTAATTGCCAGTTTCCTTAATGTATGTGCGGACCGTTTGCCGACGGATAAATCGATTGTTAAACCCCCGTCACACTGTGATTCCTGCAACCGGCGTTTGTCTGCAAAAGATTTGATTCCTATATTCAGTTATTTATTTGCCGCGGGCAAATGCAGGTATTGCGGTGCCCGTATCTCTATCCGAGTTCTGTTAGTGGAAATCGGAACCGGAATAATATTCGGGCTACTATTCTGGAGGTTCGGTTTAAGTCCCGCTTTCGGTATCGGTGCACTTTACAGTTGTATATTTATCTTGATTTTAGTAACAGACTACGAACACGGGCTAATTCTTAATAAAGTAATCTATCCGTCTCTGATTATAGCACTGGTGATTACTCTGGTAATGAGTGCCGTATTTTCCGCCTGGCAGATTACTATTAATTCCCTTATCGGAGGAGCCGGCGGATTTGTGTTATTCTTCTTAATCGTGATAATTTCGCGTGGTGGTATGGGATTCGGCGATGTAAAAATGGCCGCGTTAATCGGACTGGCTTTAGGATGGCAATCCGGATTAGTAGGGATTTTAATCGGTATTCTTCTTGGGGGTATAGTTGCTATTGTATTATTAATCTTGAAGATGAAAGGTCGGAAGCAGGCTATTCCGTTCGGTCCTTTCCTTTCAATCGGTGCGATTATTGCCTTATTTTACGGGTCAGTTATCTGGCAATGGTATTCTAATATTTTAGCGATTGGTTAAAATTACCTATGATTAAAAGTTATCATTATTAACAATATTTGTGCATTTTAGGGCAACTTTACACTCAGGGTCTGTTGTTGTCCAGTGAAAATGTCACCCTTAATGTTCTGAGAATTTGTCACCCCCCTACTTATCAATAAATATTCTATATT
>JAFGLR010000117.1 GCA_016927955.1 Dehalococcoidales bacterium | reverse complement strand
GTTGATTTTGTGAGCACCTTTATCCTGGAAAGAGCGACTGATGACTTCTTGAAAGACTGGAGAAGTTATCCGTAAAAAGGATTATGTGCGGGCATACCATTATAAATAATTATTAGGAGAGTTAAAGATGCCACCTATCAATACAATATTTATGTTTAAAATGAGAAGCCTGGATGATTTACCGGTATCAGAACGATGGTATGTCAGATACCATGCGGTAGAAACTCTGGCCAGGTCGGGACCATGGATTCCTCGATACGTCAGCCACAGAACGCTGCCCATGATGCCGGAAACCGTTGATTACGGATATTATGATTACCGGGTAACCGAACTCTGGTGGCATAGCGAAAATGATGTTCCTCAGTTTTTTGGAAAAAGCTTAGCCATAACAGGGCCGGGACCTCGGCCTCCGATGGAAAATAGACCGGAAGTTAAACCTTTTTATCCTACTGATTGGGGTGGGAAACCGGGGGGACCATATCCTGTGGTTCAAGTCTTTATTCCAGGCCAGCCAACCGAAGACTTTAAAGGTAATAATGTCATGCCTGATGAGAAGAATATATTTCGCTGGTTTACTGTAACTAAATATCCGGCTGGTGTTTCCGTAGAGGAAGGCGAAGACTGGTTCCTTAATGTTCATGCTAAAGAGGTATTGAAGCAGCCCGGCCTGACACGGTTTTTTAGTCATCGTGCAATAGATATCCCTACGCTTCCCAGCCAACATCCGTGGCATAGGGTTACGGAACTGTGGTATGAAAATTATGATGGGTGGCGTAAATCGGTACTGGAGTCTCCTCCTGAATATACCGTTCCGCCGTGGGCAACCTATAAAAAATACCCCTTTTTTGCACCTTACATTGATTTCGTGAGCACATTTATTTTGGAACGCCCGACCGATGACTTTAAGAGAGATTGGCGGGGATATGTTTAGGAGTTTATTTATTAAGCTTATTATTTTAAATAAAACAAATGTAGGAGGAAAGTATGCTTAATGTATGGGAAGCGATTGAATCGAGGCGGTCTATCCGTAAATTTACCACAGATGATGTCTCGGATGAGATAATTGAGCAGCTTCTTGAGGCGGCCAGATTGGCACCATCAGGACATAACCTTCAGCCGTGGCGTTTTCTGGTATTGCGGGACAAGAAGATAAAAAAGGAGCTGCGTCAGCTATATATGGACCAGGAGGATATAGAGGAAGCACCGGTAGTGTTTATCGGCCTCGTTGACATGGAGCGGTTTTCGCCGGAAGCAGAGAAGAAACATATGCAACAGTTTTTTGAACTGGAGCTCTATAAAGATATGACAGGGAAATTCGCTGATATTAAGTTTCAACAAGCTATGGCGGATAACCCACGCCCTATGACGGTTGAGGCACAAAGGGCATATGGTATGGCCAATGTTAATATAGCCATTGAACACATAGCGCTGATGGCTACAGCAATGGGTCTGGGCACGTGCTGGAAGGGGGCTGCGAGTAATGCTAATGATGTCAGACGTATTTGTGATTTACCTGAAAGTCTCTCCCCATGTGCCATACTAACATTAGGCTACCCGGCAGAGAATCCTGCTCCACGGCCGCGCTATTCCTTTGATGAGATATTGGCAAAGCCATTGCCTAAAAGTAAGAAATAACAGCTTAAGGTCAGCTGAATAGTGTTAGATGAACCGGAGCAATTACATATCACTAAGGTTGAGAAGCTTTGGTGTGTCAATGAGGAGTGGAGTTATCAATATATACGTTGGTGCAGATGGGTGAGAATCGCATAATAACGAGTTGCAATGGGAAATTCATGTATTCAGTAATTAGGTTAGAGCCATGGAGTATAGAACTCATGCTCTTTGTAAATAAATAATTTATGACTTCTTCTGCTTTAGCCCCATTAAGAAAGCGGTTGATATATAATAGGTGTTAAAATATTAGCTCTTTAAAACGTATCTTTGGTGAGAAAATAGGAGGGAGTGATGATTCACAAGACTGTTTGGATACTGAATATTGAAAACCTGCCTAATGAATACCCCGCGTTCGAGAGGTGGTATATCCGGCATCACTCTCCAGAAGCCGTAGGTGGTTTTTATGGCTCGTTAGTTCGCTATATAGGCTTCCACGCAGTGCCTACGATACCAGAGGTTAAGCCATACGGCTTTTACAACTGGCGGGTTACTGAAATGTACCGTCGCAGCGAAGATGAGGCTATGCCTGAAGGTCGTCCCGCGAATAGTCCTGCAACTGGAGGAGTTAGGGGTGGTAATTACTGGTTGCCTAATCAGGAAGAACGTCAGGGCGTAGGTGGTATCAGCCCTTACGAAACCAAGTGGTATGGGGGACCTAAGTTACACCAAAATGTTCAAATAACGGTTCCGGCCCAGCCCACCGAAGACTTTCTACCTCCCCAGTTCTATTATAACGACATGGCCCCCTTACGCTGGTATATCGCCACTAAGTACCCGGACGGTGTTTCGGTCGAAGAAGGGGAAGATTGGTTCCTTAATGTCCATTCAAAAGAGGTACTTAAGCAGCCGGGGCTTATCCGATATTTTAGTGCCCGCGCTCTCCCCTCGCCATTCCCTTGGGTCCGGCTAACCGAACAGTGGTACGAGAACTTTGGCACTTGGAAGAAGGCAGTAATCGATTCGCCTCCCAAATACACCAAGCCACCCTGGGCTAAGTATGATAAGTATCCTTTCCTCGAACCTTACGTTGATTTTGTGAGCTCCTTTATCCTAACATATCCGACCAATGACTTCTTGAGAGATGTCCGTCCGTACTTTTATATAAGATAGTTTATTCAACAAAGGTAAAGAAACATATTACTGAAGGATGACCATTTTATTAATATAGTAAACCTAGCAATTTACTATATAGTTTTGAGGTAAGGAGGTACCTGATGAGTGTTAGCTTATTTTTTCAGCTACTGGCAAACGGCCTAATGGCCGGTGGCATGTATGCTCTGGTAGCTTCCGGATTAACATTGACCATGGGAGTGTTGAAGATATTCAATTTTGCCCAGGGGCAATTTTATATGCTGGGGGCATTTATTGCCTTTGGGGTCACCGTATCTTTGGGGCTTCCCTACCCGATAGCCATACTTATCGCATTATTAACTATGGCACTGCTGGGAGTGCTGTTCTATTTTGGTCTGCTTCACAAGACAATGGCCCACGGCTTCTTTAACACTATGCTGATAACTATATATTTTTCTACTATAATTGGGCAGATCTCGCTGCTAACCTTTGCCCAACAAGAAAAAGCCGTGCCAACCGTAGTACCCGGTTCGTTAAACATCGGAGATGTAACATTTAACAACGGCAAGTTACTGGTCATAGGCTGTGCTATTATCCTGCTGGTAGCTCTTTACTACTTTATGAAAACGAAGATAGGCACTGCAATGCTGGCGGCAGCGGAGAATAAGGACGTAGCCAGCTTACAAGGGATAAACGCTACTCAGATATTCTGGGTCACTATGGCTGTGGGCTGTGCTCTGAGCGGTATCGGCGGTGCTATTATCGCACCGGTTTCGGGTGCTTATCTTATGATGGGACAAAATGTTTTTATGCGGGCTCTTCTTGTTCTTATGGTTGGAGGTATGGGCAGTATGTCGGGGGCTCTTGTTGCCGCTTTTCTCATCGGGATAGTGGAGAGTTTTGCTTTCCAGTACGTGGGATATCTGAACCTGGTAGTACTTCTTGTATTCGTGGGGGTTCTGATGTACTTCCGACCGGGTGGTTTAATGGGGAAACCGATGCCCATCCCCGGTGAATAACTAGGATAGAGTTAGGAGGAAATGATGCCCAAGGCAAAAGTAATAGCGTTAGGGGTGGTGGTTATATTTTTAATAGCCTTACCTTTTTGGGTTGGCCCTTACACAGTACAGGTTGCCATTACGACCATAACTTATTCTATGCTGGGACTGGCTTTCGCCCTCAGTATGAGGGTGGGTCTCCCCAGACTTGATATCCCTGCCTGGTGGGGTGTAGGTGCCTATACTACGGCGTTACTGATGAAAGCCGGCTGGAATTTTTGGCTAACGGCATTGATCGGAGGGCTGATAGCCGTAGCCATAGGTTCGCTGGTTTTCTCACTGGCTATACGCCGCGGCATGATAGCCTTCTTTATGGTTTGTATGGTTTTGACTATGGCATTTTATCAGGCATTTGCCGCAGTACCGATTTTCGGCGGCTGGTCGGGTATCGCAAACGTACCGGCACCAACCATTGGCTCTTTTGCTTTCGTTACCAAACAATCCCTTTATTACATGGGGCTTTTCTTTCTAGTGTTAACTGCAGTGGTATATTATCTTCTCTATAATTCGAAGATTGGTCGTGCCTGGAATGCTATCGGCTCAAGTTTGAGGCTCGCCCGTTCTGTGGGAGTCGATGTTGTCAATTACAGATTGGCGAATGTCCTGATCGGGAATTTCTTTATCGCCGTAGCGGGGAGTTATTTTGTCGGTTACTATCACGGTGCGTTACCAACTGTCTTCAGTTTTAGTGCCGGCCTTGTTGTTATGGTTTACCTCATCATCGGGGGAATCACTCATAGTCTGGCTGGCCCCATCATCGGTGCCATTATAGCCACCTTTATCCCGGAGTATTTACAGGTTGAAGCACAATACCAGTCGATAGCAGTGGCAGTCATCGTGATACTCATCCTTATATTCCTGCCCGGAGGTATCCTGGGTGCGGTAGACCAGTGGGTAAAGCCTTGGCTCTACAGTCAGAGGTGGTACGCCCGATTTATGCCAAGTGTGGCAAAAATAAAGAGGGCAGGAGGCAATTAAGTATGGCATTACTGGAGCTTAAAAGCGTCGGCAAGAATTTCGGCAAACTGCAAGCCGTTTCCGAATTAGACCTCAGTGTCGATAAGGGGAAAATACACAGTCTGATAGGACCAAACGGTGCCGGCAAGACTACGGTGTTTAATATCATTACCGGTGTTTATCCGGCAACGCATGGCAGAGTAATATTCAATGGAAACGATATAACCAGATTAGAACCCCACAAGATAGCACAACGGGGCATAGTACGCTCTTTTCAACAGACATTCCTTTTTATGTTCTCAACGGTGCTGGACAATGTCCTGACCGGATTTCACATGAATTGCCGGGCCGGGGCATTGAAGGAGTTCGTGCATACGCCTTCGGCCAGAAAGATCGATCGGGAAGCTAAGGAGCAGGCTCTGCAGATAATCGAGTTTATGGGGTTGGGGGGATTGGAATACGAGATGGCAGGTAATTTGCCCCACGGACACCAGCGGGCTCTCGGGGTAAGCATAGCTTTAGCCTGCAATCCCGCTTTGTTATTACTGGATGAACCGGTAACCGGTATGAACCCGACAGAAACGGCAGATATGGTGGAACGGATTAGAAAGATACGGGATAAGGGCATAACGATTATCCTGGTAGAACACGCTATGAGAGTGGTTATGAACGTTTCCGATATGATTACCGTCTTAAGCTACGGCCAAAAGATTGCCGAGGGATTGCCTGATGAGATAAAGGAGAATAGAGAGGTGATTGAGGCATATCTAGGGCGGGAGGAGAAATAAGATGCTGCTTGAGATTAAAGATCTATGGGTTCATTACGGGAGAGCCGAAGCACTCAAAGGTATCTCGATGGAGGTTGAGGAAGGCAGTATTGTTACTCTTATCGGAGCTAATGGCGCCGGGAAGACGACCGCACTGAGAACGATATCCGGTTTGAAACGGCGGACTTCAGGCGAGATATGGTATCAGGGTAAAAGAATCGATACCCTACCCCCACAGGAGATTATGAGACGCGGTATTTCTCACGTTCCTGAGGGCAGGCAACTCTTTTACAGTCTAACCGTAATGCAAAACCTGGAGATGGGGGCATATATACTCAAGAAGAGGTCGGACTTTGAAAAAAATCTGGCGTCGTTGCTGGAACACTTTCCGGCTATAAAAGACAGAATGAAATACAAAGCCCTTGACTTAAGCGGTGGTGAGCAGCAGATGGTAGCGGTAGCTCGTGCTCTTATGTCTAACCCTAAAGTACTGTTGATGGATGAGCCAAGTTTAGGGCTATCACCGATAATGGTAAACGAAGTAGGTAAAATTATCACGGAGATCAACCAGACCGGGGTAACTATTGTATTGGTCGAACAGAATGCTCGTATGGCACTCAGACTGGCGAATACTGCCTATGTCCTGGAGGTCGGCGGCATAGCCATGAAAGGAGACGCTAAAATTATAGCCAACGACAAAGGGGTCATAAAGGCCTATTTAGGCGGCTAATATATCAACTAAATAGGGGAGTTGCTTGATTGAATAGTTATCGAATCGGGCAAATTGTTAGAGACATTAGAAAGGCGATGAGCATATCTCAGGAAGACCTTGCTTTCAAACCGTACATCATTCGCCTCCGATCCTTGCCTCAAGACCATAGGACATTATTATTTGCCGAAGCTATTCCAACCGGGATTCTGCAGGCGGTTGGATTCCCGAAAGTCTATATTCCAATCCCAGGCGGCTATAGTTTTGCATCCCGTATGCGTG
>JAFGLR010000116.1 GCA_016927955.1 Dehalococcoidales bacterium | reverse complement strand
CGAACCACTGACCTTCGGGTTATGAGCCCGACGAGCTGCCACTGCTCCACCCCGCGTCAAGGACAAATCTAAGTATACCTTTAATCTAGAATCAAAGTCAATTCAGACCAAGTACTTTTCAATGCAAATAATACCGCTTCAAACCAGGTAATAATGTTAATATTAAAGTAATTATTCCCCATGCCACTACGATTGGCTGTAAGATACTGATATACCCCACCATAAACAACTCGACGATTATCCAGACGAGTAAGATGACACCCACCGCCCAGGAAGCAGCCCAGGCCCAGTGATATTTCCTCGAAGGATTGATTATATTGATTCCCTGCCAGACCGGTTTTTTCAGCATACCAAAACCGGCGAATATGGGGAATATACCTATTAAAAGAACAAGTATTATACCGGGGATTAAATAGCTGTTGAACGGTGTTCCTGCCAATATTTCGGGAGTCCAATCCATCAACTCGCCGTCGGGGCGGACTATTAGCATCGCGCCGCTGATTATGCCGCCGAAGCCGATAAAGAAATGTAGAATTATTAAAATCCAGGCTGTAACAGGTCTCGAACCGTTGCTCATCCTTCTACCTTAAGAACTATAATATTAAGATACCGCCTTGCGGCCGGCGATTTCGTGTTTAATGTACCACTTTTGGACGGTTTCGGCTACTTCAACAGGTGTGTCACAAATCCGGAGCAGGCTAAAGTCTTCCTCCGAAACCAAACCCCGCCCTAACACCTCAGACCTCAACCACTCTAAAAAGCCTTTCCAGAATGCACTGTTATACAGGATAACCGGGAAAGGTTTTATTTTCTTAGTCTGCATCAAGGTCATTACTTCAGTTAATTCATCCAGTGTACCGAGGCCTCCCGGCATGATAACGAAAGAAATGGCATATTTAACCAGCATCACTTTACGCACGAAAAAGTGTTTGAAGGTTACGGTCTTATTGGCAAAATTATTACACACCTGCTCTTCCGGCAGGGCAATATTCAGTCCGACGGAAGTAACCCCCGCATCTTTGGCCCCCTTGTTAGCGGCTTCCATTACACCGGGGCCACCACCGGTAATAATACTGAAACCCAACTCCCCGAGGCGGCGGGCAATTTCTTCAGTTTGGATGTACATCGGGTCGTTTGGCGTAATCCGGGCCGAGCCATAGATACTCACCGCCGGCTCAATACCGGAAAGCGTATCGAACCCCATAACCATCTCCCCAATATAACGGAACATCCGCCAGGATTCCTCTTTGGCCATATCATTGATTTCATATTCGTGTGCCATATCGCCCTCCGAAAAATTTACTCGGGACTATTTTTCCACCTGTTCTGCCTCACCCTGCCGGTCAACGGAAAGGTCCTCTTTATAAAAATCACTGCCTTCGCCCGGCAATAGCATCAGGAATTGATAAGTATTATCTACCATAACTTTAGCATGGGCAACGGTAAAATCTAATAGATGCCCGCCAGCCTGCTTATCGGCCGTTAAAAAATGGAGATGATAGCCGGTCACATTAATACCGGTTACGTAAGGCGGGCAGCGAAAGCCTACTATCGTACCGGAAATATCGTGAAACTCAAATGTAGGCTGGTTTTGCGTTACTTCCGCCAGCGGCGGATACGGTTTTTCCTGGGCCGGTACACTGCGGGTCTTAACATAGCTGAAAGTGCCTTCTATTTTAATGGCATAAAACAGGTTATCGGTCGGCAGCATTTTATCCAACATAGTTTGAAAATCGGCAAAACTCAGGCCGCTTGCCAGTGTTTCCTCTCGGTCAATATCGAAGAACGTGACCGAAGCGAAGGGAGTGGTGGTCGTATCCGTGACGGCATAAGCCACTCCGTCCGCCCGGACATCATAAAATTTCCCATCTAATACGATAAGCTCGCCATCCAGGCCATCCAGAGTACCGATACCGAAATCGCCATACTTTCTGAGGTCTCCCATTTCGGTGACACCGTCATAATTTCCGGCTAATAGGGCATCGAAAGTCGACACCTGTACCAGCGTATCCCTTTCTCCGGCATCAATCAAGCTGTTATCAGCAGAGCAACCGGTAAAAACCAGCAATAACGCTAATAGGGACAGTAGACAATATTGATACTTCGACATCGTACTCCTTTACCTTACGCTCATTATACAGCTTCAGCTTCCAGGCTACAATCGAAATAACACAGGATACTAATTATCAAATATCTTACCTTCTATTGTTTGTTATATGATATACTAGTTTTATTCGAGGTTGAGATAAAAATGTCAGCCGATTTCAATGCAATTCTAAGCCGGGCACTGAGTGATTTATACACTCCTTTTCACTACAAACCCATTACTGAAGAGGAACTGGCAGGATTTATTGGTAATTCCGTCTGTATCCTGCCCTGCGGCGGCGAATCAAAAAGGATGTCCGGTCTCGCGGACAAACATAAGGCAGCCCTCGAATTACCCGATGGGGAAACGCTTATTTCCCGCACTATCCGGTCTTACCTTACCGGAGGGGTAAAAAATTTCGTACTGCTCGTTGGCATCAATGCCGATTCGGTTATCGAGAGCACCAAACACCTGCAGCAATACGGAGCAGAGATAAAATACTGTCCCGACCCCGGCAAACCGGTGGGTCGGGGTGGTGCTATTTTAAACGCAATTCAGCAGGGTTTTATCAGCCGCAGTAATAATTCCATCGTTCACAATGCCGACGACCAGATAGTGGGTTATCCGGGCAATTTCCTGGCGGATATTTACCGGGCCCATATCAACCACCAAAAATCCGGCGGCTGGGCAACAGCTGTCATTGCCCGCTCGACCCCCTATGCTTACACCGGTATGCAGGTCACTAACGGTCAAGTTACGAATATTGTTCCCACCCCCGACATTCCGGTTCCGACACATGTCGGCATAACCATTATGAGCCCGGATATTTATACTTATTTCGATAGGCTATTCAATCTGACCGAGAAAAAAGACTTCGAAGGGTATTTATTCCCCATCCTGGCGAAGGAAAACCGGCTGTTTGCTTTTGCGATTCCGGGAGACTGCTGGTATCCGGTAAATAATCCCAAGGAATATAACAACCTGGTTAAAAAACTGCGGGATTTACCACCGGAACGAATTAGTTTCGACCGGTAGAATAGTGTTGTCTTTCCCCGCGAAAATAGAATCTTTGTAGCGGCTGGTCCAAGACCAGCCTTTTTTTACCCATGAACTGGCCGCACCAGCTTCCATGTTACCACTTCACTGAGGACGATGATATCCTCCACCGGTAGATAATCGGTAATCGTACTGTTATACAGGACGTTACCCTCAGCCCCAAATTCTTCATCGCCGCGCCAGACGATAAAGGTAACGGGGATACGCGGTAAGACGTTAATGGTTACCGCCGCATCACCAAAATCAGCCTTATGACCGCCTAGTTTTTCTCCTACCTCGATTAATTTGTCCGGCTGCCGGCTGAAATTAGCTACGATATGTTTAATCGTCCGCTGGTAGAAAGTGCGAAAATACACGATGCCTTCCGGCAATTCTTTAAAAGTGATTTGCTGGTTGCTCAACGGAGTGCCTTTGGCTGTCAGTATATAATGGAGAATCAGGATTTTATCCCGTATCGGGACAGTTTCATTGCCGCCCGAGACAGATATACCGACATCAGGTAAAGCAACAATATATTTGGCGTTCAAATAGTCCACCGTGATGGTTTTTAGCAAAACATCATAATTTGCGCCGCTTTTTTGGCATTGAGCTGTCAAATCTGTAATACCATTCAGCCGCTCTTTAGCTAACTGAAACGACTGATTATAGGCATATTCATAGTTGCGGTTATCCGGAAATTTTATTGATTTATCCAGATGTTCCATAGTCAAGATTATACCACTGACTTAATAAAATGCGAACAGCTAATCCTGTAGTTGCTTGGTAATGAGATTGCTCCGGCCTCCACCTTCAGCGGAATACACCCACAATGACAAGAAAATAAATATCCCCCGGCATAGCCGGGGGTATTTCTTTAACGCCTGTAAGGCTTGACTACTAGCCACGCCTAAATGGCGTTGGTACGG
>JAFGLR010000115.1 GCA_016927955.1 Dehalococcoidales bacterium | reverse complement strand
TGCATTAAGTACGAAACCGGCTGGCAATCACAATCCATCGCCCCGCCGACTGCGATTGTACCCGCCACCCTCGGCTTAAAAAATCTTTCATCCACATATTTATTTCCCAATACTTTAGCCCGATAATGGAAAGCCAGATCATAAGATGGCCCCATTCTGTCGCTTAGAATCCTGAAGTAACCCGGAGGTGAACCCAGGTATGAAGGCGCTGCAATAATAACGCCGTCGGCATCAAGAAGTTTATCTGCAAAAAACGTAACGTCGTCATCATCAATAACACACTTGCCCGGAGGTCCGTCTTTAAGGAAACTTTTCATGCATGCCAAGCACCCTTTACAAGGTTTTAATTTCAGGTCGTGCATCCTTATTATTTCCACATCGATGCCTAATTCTTGGGCTGCCGTTAAAGCTTCTATTAATAATATCTCGCAGTTACCCAGCTTTCTCCCGCAACTTAGTCCTAATATTTTCATTTTAATTAAGCCCCCTTCCTTTCAATTGCAGTATTATAAACAGCCTATCTTCGAAATATGAGTACTAATTTAAACCGAAGATGGTATAAAAAGACTAAGGTAATCTTGGTTATGCCAGGTACCAAATGTAAGCTGGCCGGTTAGATCTTTAATGAACGTAATATACAACGTAGTATATATCATAATTAGTACGGCTATTTTCTCCAATACGTTTTAATTTACTTAATAAGGAAACCTTAAGTCCGTTAAAATTACATCATATTCGGTAAAAATAATGAAATAGATGGTAATGAGATAAGTAATCCTATATGAAATACATCAGCAATTATAAATGGTATTACACCACGAAACATAGTGGTGATTGGAATGTCTGTTATTGAGTTCAATACAAAAAGGTTCATACCGAATGGCGGAGTAATCATCCCGATTTCCATTACCCTTACTACGAGTACGCCAAACCATATCGGGTCATATCCTAAAGAAATTACTACAGGATATAGAATAGGGACGGTTAGCAAAATTGCAGCAAACATATCAAAGAAACAACCAATGATTATGTATAACAGTACTATTAATATAATGATTATTATGGGGGCGACATTAAGACCAATGATAAACTCTGTCATTACGTCTGCTAATCTGCTTAAACTTATCAACCGCAAAAAAATAAAAGCCCCAATCATGAGAAAGCCGATTACGGCAGAAGTCTTGGCCGTCTCAATAGAAGAGCTTTTAAAAACCTTCCACGTGAGTTTTCGACTGGCTAAGCAAATAATAATCGCAAAAAATGCACCAAAAGCCCCCGCTTCGGTAGCGGTGAAGTACCCTGTATAAATGCCACCCATAATGGCACAAAACAATAGCATCATTGGCCATGGCTGTTGTAACGATTTCACTTTTGTTTTAAAAGTTGTTTTATCTCCCGAAGGTCCCAATTTGGGATTTATCCGGCATATTATCCAAACAGTAACCATATAGAAAACCGCTTGTAATATACCTGGAATTAAACCGGCAATAAATAGCTTAGATATGGACTGCTCAGTTAGCAGTCCATACAAAACGAATGGCATACTCGGCGGAATTAGTGAACCCATTGTACCACCGGCGGCAACGGCTCCGGAGGCCAATGAACTGGCATACCTATATTTTTGCATCTCCGGGAGTGATATTTTCCCTATCGCGAGGGCTGTAACGGTACTGGACCCACAGATTGCAGAGAACCCAGCTGCGGCAAATACAGTTGCTATAGCCAGTCCGCCTCTTATTTTTCCTAACCATATATTAGCAGTGGAAAATAAGTCTGAGGCTACTCCTGTATTAGAAACTACGGCACTCATTAAGAGAAACATTGGTATTACACTAAGGGAATAAGATCCGATCTGACTGAAAGGCTCGGTCCCAGCCACAATGAAAGACATCCCTATCCCTGCCAAAAAACTATAACCGATAAGGCCGACAATGGCTAAGGCTGCCCCGATCCATACTCCCATGAATATGAAAACTATTACAACAATTACGCCGATAAGGCCAATTAGCTCAGGATTCATATTTTAATTGCTCTTTTTATTGATTTAACCAATTGGACTATAAGCACTAAAAACGTTAGAAAATATCCGATACTTACGAGAATATAGAACGGGTATTTGGGTATATTTGTTATCGCTGAGACTATGCCTATCTTCCTTATGGCTAAAGCCTCTACATAGCTACTGGAACTAATTAGGGCACATAAACCTATTACCAAAATGTAATTAATAATAATCAAAGTTTCTTTTAATCGTGGGGAGAGTTTACTTGTTAACGAAGATACTTGAATATGTGCTTCCATAAAAGTCGCCCAAGGAAGGCCTAAAAAGGTCGCAATTATCATAATGAACTCGGTAAACTCAAAAGTACCCGGTATAGGGCTGTTAAACACCGCACGCAGGAAGATATCAATAACAATCAAGAACATCATGAATACTAAAAATATAATTGACAGGAAACCAACAGAATGGGAAATCGTACCAATTCCCATGTCTATATAAGAAAAGAATTTTTTAATACTCATGGTTAGCCTTTAAACTAGATTATTGGTAATCACCGCGTAATATATTATACTGCTCTCCTTGTTCGCTATTTCATTCCCTAATCTTATTAGGATTGAACGGAGAGCAGTATAATATATATTTTAAATTCGATTAATACGGGTGGATTATTTTAACGAGTAGCTGTTTAATAACTGCACCAGGTAATCATAGATCTGTCTTGCATTGGGTTGGCCGCCAGCTTCCAATTTTGCTATCTTATCATCAACAATTGGTTTCGCCGCATCGATCCACGGTTGCACATTGCTAGAAGTAACATTAGTTACTGTCTTACCTTGTTGTACGGCTTCACTTACTATGGCATCTATCGCCTGTAAATCTCTTTGGTCATCACGAAATAGAGTTCTTTCAATAGCTCCGACGATAATCTCTTGAAGGTCAGGAGGCAAACTGTTCCATTTTTCTAAATTTACAAAAAAGCCACAGAATTGGCTCCCAAGACCAACTTCTCCAAACAAAGCATAAGAATTAAACAAACCAGTTATTTTATAAGCATTCATAACCGGCAACCCGGTTACAAGCCCGTCAGCCATTCCTTTCTCTAGAGCCGTGAACCAATCAGGTGTCGATACTTCTTGAGGAACCGCTTTAATACTTGTTAAGTATGGAAACCAACTTGGATCTGCAATTAGCCTTAAACCGGCAACATCAGAAGGAGTATTCACTACCTTTTTAGAAGTCAAACCTATTTGTGTTCCCGGCATAGGTCCCATAGGTATCCATTTCAATCCTGCTTTTTCATATTCTTGATCAAGCTCGGGGAATTTATTTCTAAGTTCGGAATAAATTGATCCTCCTGCTATTCTAGTGGTATAAACTAATCCGGGTAATGTCACGATCGAATTTAAAGGATCTGCCCCTGCAGCCATTCCGATAACGTATCTACCAATATCGGCTACACCAGACTGAATCCCCCGATAATGATCATTCCTTTGTAACAGAGATTGGGCTTCATAAAGTGTTATTTTAATTCTGCCTTCGCTGCGTGTTTCAATATCTTGTATTATCTCGTCAGCATGGTTAACCGCTACCGGGCTCCATTCAGCCCATTTGAGTTCATATACTTTAGTGGACGTGGAAGTGGAAGATGATGTAGTGGTAGACGTTTGTGTTGTAGTTGCAAAAGTTTGCGTTGTTGTAGTGGAAGTGGTAGTACCGCAAGCACTGAGTAATATAATTCCCATTAATATGATGGAAATTACCCCCCAGAGACCATACTTTCTCATTTGATAAAACCCCCTCTTATTGTATTTGCATTATACTTTTAACTTAACTATTTAATCTTATTAAATATAATATTTGAAATAATTGATATATAGTGTATACTATAATGAACATACTGTCAATCCCCTTTGTATAATAATTATTATAAAATGAGGGTTAACGCTATGATATTTTTAATAAAAAACGGATGAAAATTGTGCTTACGGACAAGGATCGTAATATCATACACAAAATGAAAAGGAAGGTCACGAACATGAAATTATTATGAATATATCTAATAAACATAAAATAAAAGAAATGCAAAAATACAAATTATTTTTAATGAATACAAGGAGTGAGCAAGATAATGGAAGATAGTTTAAAACTGAAAGTAAAGGAAATCGAGGAAAATATAAGGGAGCTGCAGGAGACTAATCAGAAGCTTAAACATGAGATTGAGCGTTTACATGCCGTTAACGAAATCGAAAATCTGATGGGCCGTTATGAATATTTCCACGCCCAGCGCAGAAAAGATAAGATGGTTGAACTATACGCCAAAAAAGCTCTCGGCGTAAGGTTTTATTTGGGAGAAATTGGATATTGGGAAGGCGCCGATGCTCCGGATAGAGCCCATACGGTACTCTCCGGAGGAAACGATGAAGAACTGCACAAGGGCAGAATACATTTACATCCTCTAACAACCCCGGTAATCGAAGTAGCCGGTGATGGTAAAACAGCAAGGGGAGTGTGGATTACGATAGGTATCGGGATTATGCCTGACCCCAAAAACAAGGGACAGTTCATTAACCAGTGGACAACGAGCACTTATGGAGTGGACTTCATCAAAGAAGATGGTAAATGGAAATTCTGGCGTTTTCATATTTATCGACTGTTAACTAATAACTTTAATCAACCATTTTCAGATTATGATGCTGACGCCAAAGCGGGGTTGAATTTCCCTCCCGAACTGCGGCCGGACGGTCCCGCTGTTGATGATTATCCGTATAGACGGAATGCTCTTGTCAACTTTAAACCGGATCCACCTGAACCATTCGAAACATTTGATCTAAATAAAACATATTAGAGTGTAACCTGTGAAGCAGTAAGCTTATAAAAAAATAATTAATTTAGAGCGGTTTTTAGTTGGCGTTTTTACGGGTTACCAGGTATTTTTAAACATTAATATTGACATATATAAATTAGTGATATACAGTATATATGTAATGGTATATAGTATATACTGTTTTTATTAATACAGGAGGGTACCAAAATGGTAGAGAATAAAATCGGGCAAGAGATGAATGCGGGAGAGACAAGAAAACTAAATGTGTTAACCGATAGAGTAAAGAAACGAAGGCAGGAATGGGAAGAGGCCATACCAATTGTTTGCCCGGAAAGCTCGGTATCCTTTACAAAATCATGGAAAGAGACCGAGGGTCTCCCCGCGGATCTACGATGGGCGTATGCCTTCGAGAGGCGGATGAGGGAGGCACCTATCGTAATCAGGGATGGCGAGCTTATCGTAGGTTCTTTTACAAAGCCTGTTAAAGGTATAGATCTAATCGTAGCGCTTAAACCGACACAGGTATTCGATATGATTAAAGCCGGGCGTTTTACACGAACTATGAGTGACACGGCGTCCGCAACTATTGATGAAAATGACCTCAAACTACTTAATGAGGATGTTCAATACTGGGTTGATAATCTCCCACCGGATTATATTAATGAGAAATTAAGACAAGAATTAGGTGAAAACCACATGGATCTTTTAAACGATCGCGGGGGAGTATTCGAAGGTCCCTTTTTAAAAGCAACCCAGGAGCGAGGCTTGTTTCAGGATAACGGAGCCTGGGGTGGGATTTTATGCCTGCATTCGCCGGTAATCGATAAAGGACTCAATGAGGTTATTGCCAGAGCCGAGCAAGAAATAGAAAAAATAACACTTCAAGATAAAGACGTCGCTTCTGAAAAGTCACCTTTGAATAGAAAATTTAACTTATTGAAATCGGTTATCATTACCTGTAAGGCAATTATCGACTGGGCTAATCGTCATGCTGAAACAGCTAGAGATATGGCGAAGACGGAAACAAATGATGTAAGGCGAAAGGAACTGGAGATAATCGGGGAAATTTGCGATTGGGTCCCCGCAAACCCACCGCGCAATTTTTGGGAAGCAGTTCAGGCTACCCGCTTCTTACATTTCGCTATCAGGAAAGAGCAACCATATCGACCTGAAAATAGTATCGGCCGGCTTGACCAAATGCTTTATCCCTACTACGAAAAGAGTATTAAGGAAGGATTAATCGACCGGCAGAAAGCCGCAGAACTTCTAGGGTGCTTCTGGTTAAAAACCAGAGAGTGTGAAGCATTACAAACACAGCCGCCAAAGACAAGAATTGCCCCAGGGACTAATTTACCCGATGTTACCATAGGGGGACGGGACGAGAACGGCAAAGATGTTACCAATGAGCTTTCGTGGATAATATTAGAAGTCATGCGCCAGATGAGATTGTCGGAACCCGCAGTATATGTTCGATATCATTCCGGTATGAGTGACGAGTTTATGCTTTATGCTCTGGAATGCAATCGAGATTTACAAGGAGGCAATCCGGCTTTCCTTAATGACGAGTTAGGTACAGCGAGACACCTGGCCAGGGGGGCGAAACCTAAAGATGCGGCCGATTGGGCGGCGAGTGGGTGTTTGGGTTACCATATGGAATACACCGAACACGGCGGGGGCCAGATGCATTTAAATCAGGCCAAGATTTTCGAATTAACATTAAATAACGGCATCGACCCCAAGACAGGTAAGCAACTGGGCCCGAAGACCGGTGACGTAACCAAATTCACTTCAATTGCCCAGCTTTATGAGGCTTTTTTCAAGCAGGAAGACTATTTTGCTGAAGCATTACACAAGGATTATTCCGTAAGGTGGCGTACCGACCAAAAAATAGGTTACAATTCCGGACTTAGTTGTGTCATGCTTTTTGAAGACTCTATACCGAAAGGGATAGTGCCGTCAAAGGGAGGTTCCCGATATCCGGAAGAATCTAC
>JAFGLR010000114.1 GCA_016927955.1 Dehalococcoidales bacterium | reverse complement strand
TTTGTTCTTTATCGTTCAACGTCACATTCATATGGTGACATTTTCACAGAACACTTAAACGGTGACAAAATCATAGAACAATAACATGAGGGTCACGCGAACTTGACAAATAGTGGGTAAAATGTTATAAATTTCTATTATCGTATGCGATTAATCTAGTAAAGGAGGTCTGTAATGACAACAAAAGAGAATGTAATTGAGACGGACGTATTAGTTATTGGCGGAGGTATGGCAGGACTTTTTGCCGCCATAAAGGCCAGGGGCGAAGGAGTTAGCGTAACCCTCGTCGATAAAAACTATGTCAGCCGTTCAGGTACGACATGCTTTTGTGATGGTCAATTCTCAGTTTTTAACCCTAAATGGGGTCACGACATAGAGTTTTGGCAAAATCACATTAGCAAAACCGGTGAGTACATGAATAACCCGGAATGGACTGAAATAACGTTGAAAGAATCCTATGAAAGGTTGAAAGACCTGATGTCCTGGGGGGTGAGCCCTGCCAAAGAAAATAATGGGGAGATAGCCTTTGAGTCTTTTCCAGGCTTGCCAAGTTCTCAGATAACCCCGATTAATCTTTCACATGGTTGGAATTACCTGCCGATTATGAGACAGCATGCCCTAAAAATAGGCGTCACAATCATGGACAGAATCATGGTTACCGACCTCCTTAAGCAGGATGAAAGCGTGGTCGGCGCCGTCGGCTTTAGTACACTGACAGGCGAATTCCATGTCTTCAAGGCAAAGGCAACAGTAATCAGCACAGGGGGCGGTAACTTTAGGCCGAATGCGGGAGTGGCACCTGCTGATCACGACTCCTCTGATGGAGACGCGATGGCCTATCGGGCAGGGGCCGAAATAAGCGGCAAGGAATTTGCGATGGGTACCCGTTATGGGGCATTTATAAAAAAGTGGACGGAAGAAGAGCGTGTATCCCTTAAAGGTAGAAAGGTTAATACCACCATCGGTGATTATCCCAAAACTGCTTATTTTTTCTCTCCAATGCTAATGACGGGAAACCTTATTGATGCAGAAGGCTATGGGAAAACTTCATTTAGACGTGACGAAATGCTGGTGATACATGAAGGTAGAGGGCCATTCTTGACTGATTACGATAATGTAACACCGGAAGTTTGGGAATGGTCTAACCACT
This sequence comes from Dehalococcoidales bacterium, assembly GCA_016927955.1. GTDB lineage: Bacteria > Chloroflexota > Dehalococcoidia > Dehalococcoidales > JAFGLR01 > JAFGLR01. The sequence goes on along the minus strand of JAFGLR010000114.1, from coordinate 8,299 downwards.
CGCCCAGTTATATGATGGATAAGAGTAATGGAAATCTGGAGCGTTTTCAGAAAGTAGGAATGGACCCGAGACGAGCGACCGGATTGTGGAGCGGATTATCAAGATACGAGTATGGAGTTGGTATGTCTTGGGGGGGCTCAGCGGGAATATCGTCTACCAATACCGATGGGGCTACCACCCTGCCAGGTTTATATGCAGCCGGCGATTCTTATCATAATACATCTATCGGCGCTTCCTACCCTGCTGCGGGAACCGGAACACGTAATGCCGCAGTTACCGGCGCTATTGCCGGACAAAGTGCAGCGGAATATTCTAAGCATGTAAAGACCGTAAAACCGGGCAACCAGCAGATAGCCCGACTAAAGAGCAATACCTATGCTCCGCTAGAGCGCAAAGGTGGGTTTGATTCAACCTGGGTTACACAGCAGATTCAGTATAACACTCTCCCCTACTATATCCTGTATGTACGGCACGGAGACCGTCTCAAGTCAGCTCTGAAGAATGTAGAGTTTTTGCAAAGCCATATTGCACCGTTGATTTATGCCAGAAATTCCCATGGGCTCCGCTTTGCACATGAAACCAAGAACCGCCTCTATAATGCGGAGGCGCTACTACGCAGTACCCTTTTCAGAAAAGAGAGCCGGGGTATACACTACCGGGAAGATTATCCGCGCAGGGATGACCCGAACTGGCTGGCTTGGGTGAAGATTAAGAATGACCATGGCGAGATGAAACTAACGAAAAATACTTCTCCCAGGAAATGGTGGGGAGAGCAAATATCGTCTATACCTTATAAAGAAAGGTATCCCAACCGGTATAAAGGGGAAAATGTATAACTAGTTTGCCGGTAAAAGAGTTAAAAACTAATGATTGTATCTGAAAGGTGATAAAATGGCTATTGAGAAAATTGACGAAAGCCTATGTAACGGCTGCGGGAAATGTATTGCGAGCTGTGCTAATGATGTATTCAGGATGGATGAAAAGACGAAGAAACCTAAAATTGTTTATCCTGAAGATTGTTCCATGTGTATGATGTGTGAAATAGACTGTCCCAAGCATGCCGTTTATGTTTCTCCTACCGAGCGTTACCCTTATCCTACTCTTTACGGTATTTAAGAACCTAAAATATTGGGGCGCTATCATCGCATCGTAAGGGAGAATGTCCCTGTTAACACCACGATCGACGACCGGTATCGATCGAAAAGACTATTAATATTTTTGGAAATAGATTAAACCGATAAATATTATTATAGAAAATACCTGCTTGACAATTACTAAATATATGTCATAATTAGATAAATCGTATACGATAACAAAGGATTTTACATCGTTAAAGCTGCTGTTAACAAGTTAGAGAAACCCTTCATGACAATTATTATTTATGGCATAATCGGGAAATGGTAATCACGCCATTATTATAATCCTGCTTGGAATAATTATTAAGGAGGGCAAATGGTGAAAAGAGTTTCATCCATTACATGGGCGGTCATCACTATTCTCTTATTAGGCGCACTGGTTTTCGGTTGTACCAAACAAACTACAACGTCTAACACCACCACTACTACTACTGCCACTGCCACTACTTCTACTACTACAACTGGAGTACTACCCCAGTATGGCGGCGTTTTAAGATTAAACGATACCCATCCACCCAATCCCAGCAATAATATAGGCTGGCCTGCGGCTCCAACTAGTACAGGTATAGCAACATGGGGGTTTCCCTGGGTTGAACCATTACTAAGAGAGAATGCTGACGGTACATATAAACCCATCTTGGCTGCGGATTACACAATTGCTGACGATTTGACTAGCATAACTTTCACACTTAGGCAGGGTGTCAAATTCCACGACGGAACAGATTTCAATGCTGCATCTGCCAAATGGAACTTCGACCAGTACATTAATAACAACACTCGAGGAGCAGCCAATTATTTTGCCTCAGTAGATACACTTGACCAATACGTAATTCGTGTTAATTTAAAACAATACAATAATACATTAATAGCATTCGCCGGGGGAACATATATGGTATCCCCAACTGCCTACGAAACCTATGGGGAAGAGGGGATGATGCTTCACCCTGTTGGTACCGGGCCTTTTAAATTTTCCAGTTATTCACAAGACGTTAGTATAACGTACACCAGGTTCGATGACTACTGGCAGGAAGGAAAGCCCTATCTTAATGGCATAGTAGTCTCGTTTATAATGGACCCGCTGACTATGTCGGCTTCTTTTGAGGCGGGAGAATTGGATGCCTATGGTACTAACCTGTCTAAAATCGAATATGACCTGCAGCAAAAGGGCTATCCGGTTGTCAGTATGGTTAGCGCCTACATTGCACTTGTAGGCGATTCTAAGAATGCCGATTCTCCTTTTGCCAAACGGGAAGTACGTGAAGCGTTGGATTATGCAATTGATAAAGCAGGTATTACCGCTGCCCTGGGTTACGGCTTTAGTGACCCCGTCTATCAATTTGCTCCAGCCAATTCATTGGGCTGGGTAGATGGTTTGGATCCACGTTCCTATGACCCGGATAAAGCCAGACAACTATTAGCTGACGCGGGCTATGCCGATGGATTCGATACAACCCTGTATGCCACCCCGGTTCTTATGGGTCAAGATTGGGGAGTTGCCATACAGGATGACCTGGCTAAAGTAGGTATCCGGGCCACCCTAAAATATGATGACCCTACTTTTGCCGCCGCATTTTTCGGTGGCTGGAATAACGGTTTAATGGCTACTACTATAGGCGGTGCTGGAGCAAATTTTAATGCCGGTCTTAACTGGTATTTGGGACCAACCTCCCCATTTTTAGCCAGTCTAGATAAGACTCCTGAATTCCTTCAACTATTTGAGGCGTCTATTAATTCAAAATACGAAGACCCCGCCTTAGAACAAGCCGTTGCACAGTATATATACGATACCTCTATGGTCAATTTCCTCTGGACAATCAGACATGGAGATGTACTAAAGCCCTATGTACATGATTCTGGCTTGAACTCCTTTGGGAGCTGGCCTTATTGGACTCCGGAAGATTGCTGGATGAGCGCACATTAATAAATAATTTAATGATGATACCGTTCTCATCCAGAGAACGGTATCATCATTAAAACCTCCGGACTGTTCCAATATATTCTCTGTTCTTTGATAAAGACTTAACCAATAGATATCCCTCGACCTTATGGGCAGGTTATTAAGTCAGTAGCATAATTTTTAAACAAAAGAATCTCTGATAACAATTTAAGTGAATATAATTAATAGTGACATGTTAGTTATCTGCGGTGGTATATAGGCAAAACTTACTCTCTATGAGCTTAACCTATGAAGTAAGGGCGTATTAAAAAGCTGATTGAAGCATTAGGGACAGTTGGCAGCTATATAATGGGGTTTTCCACCTAATTATCAGACGCCAATTCGGACCTTTTAAAAATATGTATTGAATCGAATAGAGATTAAAACACTTACGGGTAGAAAAATATAATAGAATATGGTTTAATAACGCATACCCAATATAGAGAAAAAGGAGGAGTAGCACATGAGTAAACCTTCGGCAAAGTCTTTTTTAATGCGTGAGGAAAAGGTTTTCGAGCGATCGGCTAAATTGAGAGAAAAGTGGGTGAAAGATTATAAAGATGGAATTTATAATATAGAGAATCCCAAAATAGCTGCTCAATGGAGAGAGAAGTGGCTTAGTGGAATTAAATTAGGAAAGAGTTACGATTTAGTTGCTCGTTACAATGCAGCTAAATGGGCTGTTAAGTGGACTATGGAATCTTTTATGTATACATTAGGCGAGAATAATGTCGCACCTTTGTGTACGGAATTGGTACTAGAAGCATTGAACCTACATGGAGGCCGTCCTATTTTGCCGATCAAAGTTGACCGGCTGGAAGATATTACGATGGGACTAGGTGCCGGTTTTTCTTCACAGGGAGAGGTTTGTGGTGCCGTTACAGGACATATCATCGCCATTGGAATGGACATAGCCAATAGGGAAAGGGAGACTGCGATGATACGTAGAGACGTTGCCTCAGCTACAAGAAAATATTGCAGTCTTTTCAAAGATAAATTTGGATCCATACGGTGTTCGTGTTTGACCGGTTTATATTTTGTCAATCCCGATAATAGCGAAAACCCTGATGCATGGAAGGAATTTGGAGCGGGGTATCCTCCGATAGGCCAGAGATGTTTGGACTTTATACAGTTTAATATTTATGCCCCGCTTCCATCCGAAGAAGTATAGTACAAGTGTATTAAAACTAACGACCAAGGCTTGCATCGATAGCCTTTTCCTAATGAAGCAATAAAGAGCAGAAATATTACTAGAAATAGAACGTGAATTTAAAAGGATTCGGAAATCGAGCTATTCCAGATGAACGGTTTAAACTGCTGCTCGCTACGTTAAAGGCTGTTTATGTCATCTAAAAAATATTAGTCGATTTATCGGTGTAAATAATTAAACCACCCTTTCTACCGATGCTTCATGTAGCGGTAAATAAGGGTGGTTTAATTATCTCACCTACAGTCTGTCTATGGAATCCGCCGGGCTTTCTATCAATGTTCTCTTTCGGCTATTAAAGCTGCACCCAGGGCATTAACGAGTTGCGGTTGGGGAGGGACCAGTAACCGGACTCCTAGTCCTTCCAGTCTTCTAATGAGCCCGATATTCAGCCCCCCGCCACCACTAATGGCACAAGGCTCCTCCAGTCCGACTCTTTCCATGAGACTGAAAAGCTTGCCGGCTACTGCCTTATGAACGCCGCCAAGTATATCTTCTTTAGGTATGCCTTCTGCTACCATTGATACAGCTTCTGATTCTCCAAAAACAGCACATCCGGTAGTGAAACTGACCGGGTTGGTCGATTCAAGAGAAAGCTCCCCGATTTTCTCCAAATCTATCTGGAGTACGTTTGTAATGACATCCAAAAAACGTCCACTGCCGCCTGCACAAATTTCGCTAATCATGAAGTTCACCACCTGGCCCTCGCCATCCAGCTTGATTGCCTGGCTGGACTGCCCTTGTACGTCAATAATTGTCCTCACCTCAGGGAAAATGTGACTCATTCCCATAGCACAGCATTGTATGTCAGTCATATGCCGATTACTGAAAGGAATTATGCCTCCGCCATGACCGGTAGTAATCGTGTACACGATGTCTTCTTGATGTAAACTTGCTTTGTTTAATAGCTCATCACGCAGTTTCTGTGCGGTTATTCTGTAGTCAACATCGGTAGCAAATACGAGAGAACTCTTTTGTTTTCCCTCACTAACAATAATACCTTTACTGGTCCTCGAACCGATATCTATGCCTAAAAACCAAGCCATAATTAATTACCCTTTATAAAAAAAGTAGCCTCGTCTAAAGAGCGCTCACCCCTCGGAACAGATTCTCCCCGGGCCAGTGCTCTCATGGCAATTTCTTTTCCCAACATAGCGGCACCAATGGCTCCGCTGATCAAAGGCTCCTCAGGAATGAGAACCCGGCAACCCAATTTCTCCTCCAGAGCCTTAACAAACCCAATATTTTTAGCCACTCCGCCGGTAAATACCACGTCCGGCTCTATCTTCAGCCGCCCTACCATCCCGGCTACCCTCCCGGCAATGGCATCGTGGACGCCGGCCAGAACGTCCTCCAGAGGGACTCCTTCCGAGAGCCGTGAGACAACCTCCTGTTGAGCAAAAATGGTGCAGGTGCTGCTAATATCAACCTTGCGGGTGGATTTTAAAGCTATACTTCCCAGTTCATCTAGCCTTAAACCAAGAGTCTTAGCGATTATTTCCAGATACCTGCCGGTACCGGCGGCACATTTATCACTCATGGCGAAATCCAGCAGTTTGCCATTGTTGATTTTCAACCCCTTAGCATCTTGACCGCCGATATCGATAGCCAATCTAACGCCCGGGAAAGAATTGAAAACCCCCCTGGCATGGCAGGTAATCTCCGTAATTTGACGGTCGGCAAAAGGTACCATAATCCTGCCGTATCCGGTCGCTACAATAAAAGTCAATGCTTCAAAGGGCTGACGTGCCTGCTGTAATGCCTCTTCCATTACCTTGTTCGCCAGGCGCCGGTGCTCGGCACCGGTGTGATGTATCACACTGGCACAAATCTTGCCTTCCTCATCTACGATAACTACCTTGGTCATAGTGGAGCCAAGGTCAATCCCTGCAAAATAAATGGTAACACCTCCTGATATTACAGCATACTGAGTCAGCTCTATCGCTTAAAAAGATGATTATGCACGAATTTAATGAATTCTTGATAATCGTAATTAAAACGTAGCAATGGCTCAGGCGTGTCTTTTTTTCATCATTGCCTTAAATATCTCAAATCTACTCTTAAGCTGTTCTTCATTATAAGCTCTGGGGTCGAAGTTCTCCCATTCTAGTGTTAAAACCGGTATACCTAGTTCCTTTTTTATAGCTTCCTCAATTATCAAAGCATCACCGGATACCGTCCGGCATCCGACATGATACCTATCGATGACACCATCTACATTGAATCGTTTGCACCCTTCGATAATCAAGGGCACTCTTGCTAGAAGGGGTAAGGCCATCGTACCCTGTTGTGCTACCATGGCATATTTCATATAGGGGTCTTCTGATTGTTTTGTAGAACGTATCCCCAGGCCTGTATCTAAAGCTATAATGGCGATGCCTACTTCACAGGCCAAGTGTTCCATTCTCGGGTCTGTTTGTCCTGCGGGTAGCAGGGCCATTACTCTGGGAGCCCCTTTTTCAACTACTCCTATGCCCTTGGCAACCTTCTCCTGTAATTCCTCAAAAAGTAAATTGATTGCTTCCGCGGCTTCTGTATAACCATCGATACCGAGTGTTAATGAATTCAAGCACATCCAGATATTCTCATGGGTTGGGCTGAACGGTAATGGGTCAGTTTTTCGGACTAGCTCTCTTAACCGGTGCAAAGCCATTTCTAACTTATACTTTGCATTCATAACCTCGAGCAACATGTCATCCGTTATTTCAAAACCTGTAACTTCCTGAATTCTGCCGGTAAGTCTTCGCAGACTGTGCGCAATCATACCGGCAATACGATCGGATGGCTCCGGATATTCATTGGATTCACGGTCTTGGCAGGTATCAATATACCATCCCGGTATACCGTAAAGCTCTTGAAGTAAATTGATGGTCTTCGGGGCTGTTTCACACATAAAACCTGCGGTCACCAGCAAATCCGGTTTGGGGAATAATCCCGTAGTAATCGGACCTACCAGTGTCTTGATGTTGGCACAATGAGCAACTATACCGGCTTTAAGCCATTTTTTTTCGGCTTCCTCTATGATTGGTTCTACTTTCCCAAAGATACAACCCACTACAATATGAAAAGCCCAGCAATGATATACCGAAAACACATCTCTGGATTTTGATACTAACGCCGAACCTAACAGGTCAATTCCCGGCGACATAAACCCGTAGATTATTTTTTTGTTAGTTTCATCCCTTATTAATAATGCATTGACCAGTTCCTTCATGCATAACCGTAAAACCTTGCGTAAACCTTTCAATTCGATATCGTAATATTTACGCAGCCTCTGTTTGCCTCGCTCTATATCGGTGGCATCTATACCAACCTTATTAAAAGCCTTCTGTATCCTAGGTAACTCCGACTCGATTTCCGGAGTCTCATAGCCGCACATTTTAAGCAGTTCAATCATTATTCTGTCACCCCTTTTAATATCTCAATAAAAGCTCCTATGCGGGTTTTTAACTGGCCGGTAGATGCGGTACTGTAATCCGATTCTAAAATAAGTACCGGTATATTGAGTTCGTTTAACTTATGGGATAAATAATATGCTTCGGAATCATAAGTCTCACAGCAGAGCAGTTCGTACCATATTACGCCTGAGACATTGAAGTCCTTTATTAATTTCAGAGTAAATTCTAGCCTCTTTTTAGTTGCATCCCTCAGGAAAGCACAGGGCAGTCTATCGGTTAAATATGTTTTCGTCAGCGATTGGTATAAATCCCCTCCTTTTTCAACCTCGTTCCAGTAATACCTGACGCCTTCACAAATTTCTTCGATTACAATCTCTCCGCCGGCTGCCTGCACCAGTTCCAGGACGGTGTAATCCCCGTAACCGATATTCGGACCAACCAGGAGAATCCGAGGGGCATTAGTTTCTTTGGCTTGCTGTTTATCCTTTAATTCTTGGTAAACTGAATCGAGCACTTTGACCATAAAAGCCGGGTCAGCGTAAAAGGAAGCGTGATTCAGTTTTACAAAATCCAGGGCACTCAGCACCGAAGGGTTTGTTTGACGAATACAACTTATTTTCCT
>JAFGLR010000113.1 GCA_016927955.1 Dehalococcoidales bacterium | reverse complement strand
CGGCACGGCCAAGGGAGGTATCGTTTTGGCGATTTGCGATGAGCTTAAAATACCGGTGAAATACATCGGGGTGGGAGAAAAACCGGAGGATTTAGCTACTTTCGATCCGGTAGCTTTTATCGACGCTTTGTTTGCAGGGGAGGACTGATTTGATAACAGGTTTGATTGAAATCGGCGTTAACCCGGTCGCTTTCTTAAGTGTCCGCTGGTACGGCGTTATGCTCGCGGTCGGGGTGGCTATTGTGGTTGCCTGGGGCGTATGGCAGTCCCGTAAAAAAGGCGCTAAATTCACCGGGGATGAAGCCCTGATGGCAGCCCTGGTCGGTATTCCTTCCGGTGTCATATTCTCCAAGCTGGTACACGTTATTGACAATATTGTAATTGCCAAAGTCCACCCGGAATTAGCCCTGAGCGGGGCGGTCATCGATTACACGGTATTTCCGAGGATGATATTCAGCGGGATGGGACTCACCATCGAAGGAGCTGTATTGGGAGCAGCGCTTGGCATCTGGGTATACAGCCGTTTCAGTAAACTCCGGTACGGGGCTTTAGTCGATGCTATTGCCCCTTCTATTATTCTGGCACAAGCAGTAGGAAGAATAGGCTGCCTTATCAACGGCTGCTGCTACGGATTAACGACGAGCTTACCGTGGGCGGTTGCTTATACCAACCCGGCCAGCGAAGTAGCGAGAGACCTTCTGGGCGTTGGCGTCCATCCCACACAGTTCTATGAAATTATCTATAACCTGATAGTTTTCGGCATATTATTGGGCTTACGAAACAAATTCAAGCCGGAAGGCACGCTATTCGCAATTTATCTAAGTTTCTATGCGGTATGGCGAATCGGCATCGATTTCATCCGGGACGGCAACCCCTTCCTTTTCAGCCTGCACCAGGCACAGGTTATCGGTATTGCTATCTTACTGTGCACGATTCCATTCTTTATTATAAAAACCAGACTGATTAAACCCGGGAGCAATACGGAGATAAAGCCTGATATTAATGAGTAATGCCATCACCCTTGAAGATGTCAGTAAAAAACTGGGCGGCCGCCAGATACTCAACAAGGTCAGCTTTACTATTGAAACGGGAGATATATTCGGGTATCTGGGACCTAACGGTGCCGGAAAGACGACTACTATCCGTATCCTCTTAGGTTTAATGCTACCTACCGCGGGCAGGATTTCCTTACTGGGTAAAAACATCAACATCGACGAAAACCGCCGTCATGTCGGATTTGTGCTGGAAACCGACGGGCTTTACGACCAGATGTCGGCGCAGGACAACCTCGCTTTTTACGGTAAGTTGTACGGTATTACACGTTCGGCCGAAAGAATTCAGGAAATATTAAGCCTGGTCAGGTTGAAAGACCGGGCAAAAGATAAAGTGGCGGCGTATTCAAAAGGTATGCGGCAGCGGCTGGCACTGGCACGGGCGATGATACACGACCCGGAAATTCTGGTCCTGGACGAACCTACCGCCGGCGTGGACCCGACCGGACAAGTCGAAGTCAGACAAATCATTCTGGATATGGCTGCCCGCGGGAAAACGATTTTTTTCAGCTCGCATAACCTCGACGAGGTACAGCGTATCTGTAACCGCATCGCCCTGATAAACCGGGGTGTTATCCAGCTTTACGGTGAGACGGAACAACTGCAGCGGCAAATGAGTAAGAGCGAAGTCCTGCTGGAAACATCGGCAGCAATTCCGGAAACGGTATTAAATGAATTACGGGGTTTACCGGGTATTAACATTATCGAAGTAGAAGACCGGACGATTCGCTTGTCCTCCGGCGACAATACGGGAATCCCGGACATTATCGAATTTCTGGTTAAGAAAAACATCCGTATCGAACAGGCTAAACGCCGGGAAGCCAGTGTCGAAGAAATCTACACCAGTATCCTCAAGGAGGTCGAACCGGGATGAACCGAATGACCGTACTGCTGGGAAAAGACCTTAAGGATATTATAAAGAGCCGTATCACTTACTCGTATATCATAGTGCCGCTGTTTCTGTCGTTCGCCTATGTCGGTATGGCCCTCAACTCGATGAATTCTCTGGAAGCAGCCGGTATCGGGAAAGAGATTATGACCGAAGCGGCCCAGGCCACGATAAACGGTATTTTCAACACCCTGCCGCTGGTAGTAATAATGCTGGTTTGCAGCGTTCTGGCATCTTACGCCGTCGTTCTGGATAAGACCAAACGCATAACCGAAACGCTGTTGGCCACACCGTTAAGTCTGCGCCAGATATGGATAGCCAAATCTCTGGCCATAACCATCCCCAGTGCCGTCATCGGTATTTTGATATCTTTAATCATGCTGACCGTGGTCAATTATATTGCCTTCGTACCCCGGGTCGGGTTCATTTTCCCCGGTCCGCTCTCCCTCGCTACAGGCATACTATTAGTCCCCTTCGTCTCCTTTTTTGTCGTCAGCATCGTTACCTGCCTGCAACTGATAATGACCAATCCCCGGTTAGCCAGCCTGGTCTTCTCGGTGCTTTTCCTGGCGGTGTTTTTCTCGACGGCTTTATCCCAGACCGGACTCAGACTGGACTTCAGCCTGATTTACCTGGTTCTGGTCGTGATTCTGCTGGCGATAAATTTCTTTCTCGCCCGGTTGCTGACGAAAGAACGGATTGTATTGTCCTCGAAGACTTAACAGCTATGAGCTGTGAGTTTTGAGCTATTTCAGGGGTAAATCGTAAATCCGCCAGCGCTTGTAGTACTGGCCCCCGGCAATTTCCACAAGCCTGATAATAGCTGTATTGTCTTCCAACAAAAGAGAGGCGTCACTTTCCTGGTAATGCTTGGGAAGGACATGATCGGCAATATCGTTGAGTAATATGGGTACAATATCTTGCCGGCGATACTCTGGCTTAATACCGAAAAACATCCCGCGTAGCCGGGGTATGCGGCGGCGCAACACCAGTAACCTGATTATACGAATAAAATCAGAATCGCCGAACCACCGCCAACGGGGGCGTAAAGCGTAATTAGGGTCAGGTATCAGCCCCATCACTGCGGCCGGTTTGCCGCCAATATAGACAAAGCGGACTATCTCCGGATCCACGATTATCTGCAGCGAATCGGCGATAGAGTCACCCTCTTCATCGGATATGGGTAAAAAGCCCCAGTTTTGCGCCCAGGCTTCATTATAAATTGCGACCATTAAATGTACTTCCGCCCGCAGGTTTTTCATCACCATCGGCCTTATCTCCAGGCTATCGTCCGTATTCAGTTGACGGCGGAACCGCCGCAACAGCTTCATATTCGCATCCTTCCGGTGAATGTAATAGGCCAGATAGTCCTTGGCTTTTTGAAAACCGTACCTTTCCAGAAATTCCTGGTAATAGGGCGGATTATGGGTCAAATCGGAGGTGGGCTGATATTGAAACCCGTCGATTAATAACCCCTGGCGCTCGTGAGTGGCATTCGAATATTCCCCGGGGCCCCGCATGACAGCCATTCCCCGTGCTGTTATCCACTCCTTAGCCTTATCCAATAAAGCCCGGGCGACCTCATAATCATTGACCACCTCAAAAAAGCCGAACGAACCGATGGAAGTCTTATGGTATTCGTTAAACTCGCGGTTAATCGCTGCCGAGACACGGCCGACAGGTTGTTTGCCCCGGTAAGCCATAAAGTGAGTTACTTCGGCGTGGCGGTGATAGGGATGATGAGGTGTCAGCAAGCCCTTAAGGCCGAGCAAGCGGTTGCCCAACAGATCTCCGTTGAGCGGCGGCGTCCAGCAGGGGTCGCCGCGGTAAATCCGCCAGGGAAACTTAACAAAGTCCTTCAGCCTTTTATCCCCCAGAGGTATCTCGATTACGTTTAGAGCTTCCGACATCATTTCCCCAATACTACTAAATATTTACCGGATTAACCGGTATTTACGGGATGCGGAGATTACGGTTAATAAACCATCTCCGATTGCGTTAATATAGCTTAGACTTTTATGGCTGGGGTGTCAATAGAATGAGAAGGAAATATTAACGAGCACTTAATTAAAACTTAAGTTATTTAGATCCGCTTCCTCAGCCACCGGCCGCCGATAAAATAGATGATAACTACGATAGCCCGGACTACCAGCGCGATAACCATAGCCCACCATATGCCGAGTACGCCGAGGTTATGCCACTTTGGCAGATATATCGCCAGAGGTAGTAAAATGCCCCAGTTCGTAAATAGACTTAAAGCCATCGGGAAGATAGTATCTCCGACGATATTCAGTGACTGCCAGATAATCATAATGACGGGAAATACGAGATAGGCGAGTATCTGAATTCTGAGGTAAGTAGCGCCCAGCACGATGAGTTCGGGCTCAGGAGAAAAAACACGTATCACGCCTTCCGCAAAGAAAAATATGGCTATAGCAACTAATACCATGAAAGCAGAATAATAACCGGTCGCCGTCCAAGCCGTCCGGACCGCCCTTTCCGGCTGGCTGGCACCCAAATTCTGTGCCGCCAGAATGCCGGTAGCCTGCCCGAAAGCCATGGCCGGCATCAGGATAAACATATCGACTCGCTGTCCGATGGTATGTGCGGCTACGGAAAGCGTCCCGAAGCCGGTTACGAAGGCTATCAAGACGAAGCCGCTTAGCGTCCGGTCGATATTGGAAATCGAAGCCGGAATACCGATTTTAACCATCTGCCAGATTTTCTGGAAATCAACCCGGAAACCTTTCAGGGTTAAGTGCAGCCGGGTTTTCCCGGTGAAAAGGAACCACATGCCGATAGCCGCGCCCAAGCCCAGGGAAAAGACGTTGGTTATCGCCGCGCCGTTAACGCCCATTTCCGGGAATATCCACAAACCGAAAATTAGGACCGGGGACAGGGCGATGTGGAATGCCCGAAAAGCCGCAGCAATCCACAGCGGTTTCACCGTATCACCGGACGCCACCATCGTGGCATTGGTTACCCACTGGAAAGACATAGTGACGGAGGCAATCAGCATTATCCGGAGGTAAGGCCCGCCCAGCCTGACAACCTCCGGGGCCGAACCTATCAGACTCAATATGTCATCGGCGAAAGCCCAGCCGACAGCCGCCATAATGATAGCAATAGCGGTGCTGATAACCATACCCTGATTGGCAGCGTGAACCGCCGCTTTTTTATCCCCGGCACCGATAGCCCGGGCGATCACGGCCTGCAAACCGACGAACAGCCCCATAACCAGAGATTGCATCAGCATGACTGCCGTACCCGCGACACCCACACTAGCCACGGCGTCGTCACCCAGCCGGCCGACCCACACCATATCGATTGTGGGGCCCAGCATATTAAGAGAACCGCTGAGAATCATCGGCCAGGAAAGAGACAGCAGGTTCCCTACTACACTTCCCTTCGTCCAATCACGGTCAGGTGTGCCAAAGCGCCTTCTAGCCACGGTT
>JAFGLR010000112.1 GCA_016927955.1 Dehalococcoidales bacterium | reverse complement strand
TATGGTCTTGAGGCAAGGATTGGAGGCGAATGATGTACAGAAAGCCTCGGTCAAGTTATTACGCTTGAAATCATGATGAGTAAGTTCATCTGACTGTTATAATTATTGTTCATTTACTAAATCAACCAGACGCTTAATAATATCGGTTATATTTCAGATATAAGTTCTCTATAAATCATAAAATCCGGAATATTCCGGATTTTATGACGACTATTTGTTGTTCCTAAACGATTTACCGGTTCTTCTACGGTCAACTAACCTATGATAATACGACGCCTCCATCGACAATTATAGTTTGCCCTGTGATATAACTGGATGCGTCGGAAGCTAAAAATAAAACTGTATTAGCAATATCACTGGGTTGGCCTAACCTGCCCAAGGGTATTTTTTCAGATATCGGACCTTTTATTACGTCTTCAGCCTTAAAAACACCAACCGGTTCAGCCGGTTTATCTATTCGATGAGCGCCCATATTCGTTTCAATCAGACCGGGGGCAATGGCATTGACTCGGATATTATGTTGAGCGAGGTCCCGGCCCAACCATCTGGTAAGTTGGATAACACCCGCTTTTGCTACACCGTAGGTAAATTGCTCGGGGACCCATCTCATTCCGGATACCGAAGCTAAGTTAATAATGTTACCTTTCTTCCGAGGCACCATTATTTTACATGCTGCTTGTGAACATAAATAACAACTCCTGAGGTTTACATTCAACATCTGGTTCAATAGGTCGGTATCATCCTCCAAAAATGGTACCCAGCCAAATGTACCGGCGTTATTTACAAGAATATCGATCGTACCCAGTTCATCCACTGCTCTTTTAACCAGGTTGTTCACATCTGTTTTATTAGTAACATCGGCTTGGACGGCAATAGAACGTCTTCCTAGCTGGCGTATTTCTTTAGCTGAACCTTCGAGGTCAAAATCTCCACCCGTTACACGGAGGTCACAAACAGCAACGTCAGCCCCGGCATCAGCAAGAGATAAGGCAATAGCTCGTCCTATTCCTTTAGGGCTACCAGACCCGGTAACAATGGCTACTCTTCCCTGCAAATTCATTAAATTCGTCATATAATATCCCTTCCGTAACTTGTTATTTCTTTTTCTTCTTATATCCCCCTGGTGCTGCTTCGGCGAGGGTGCCTGCACCAAGCATTATAGTCATCTCTATATGCGGTCTATTAACCTTTTTCCAGGTTAAGGGCCCGTGTTTAACTCCCTTTGGTATATAGATTGCCGAAGTTTTATTAATTTTAATCGGTTCGCCACCTACTACAAATTCTATTTCAGCTCCGAGGTCTTCGGGATTCTCATGGTCGGAACCAAAATGCAAAACAATCTCATTATAATCATGGGAATGCTCTAAGATATGCGGGTTTATACTGGGCATATCCCATATCCAGCCAAGTTCGATGTATGTTTTACTTCCGGGTACAAGGTCATCACTCATATAAGTCATCGTGGGAATCTCGCGCCCTTTCATCGGTGGTTTCCCAGCACCAATCTCGCGAGCAGGCTTCGTTACAAGGTTCTTCTCATACTTCTTTTTAGCCATTTTCTATAATTCCTCCTTCAAATAATAAATAGGCCTTTATCCAGAAAGTGTTTCCTATCATCCGGTTTTTATGCTAACAGTCACCTCTAATTCTATGGATAACACGAGGGATCTATATTTATAAATTAGCAGTTTGTTTTTTAAAATATTTTGGTACGATAGTGCCCAGAGTCATAAATATAATGACTTAATCAAAAAGATACGTTTTAGCTTATGGAAATTATACACCCACAAATGAATTAAGACAATACACTACCCCAATTTTAATATGTAATGTATGTCATATCGGGTATATTGATTAATTATGCAACTGCAGGTATTGCTCAGTATCAACATTTACCAAACAGGCTGGAAATGGGAAATTTATTTTAATAAGGTATTGACTAAAAAGGGGAAATGGAGTAAACTACCTCGTAATTGGAACATTTCCCTGGTTAAATGTAGCGATTTCCGTTTAATAGGTGTATGTGACGGCTATTGGCACTTAGTTGAGTGCCAATTTGTTTATTTTAAACTAGGAAAATAATAAGGAAACGTTGTAACTCATGGCTATTGACTTAAAGATGATTCGCTCTCGTTTGGAGAATGAGCACAAGCGTCTGCTCGAAGTTCTCGAGCAGACGCAGGCAGGTGCGACTTCTACTGATGACAGGCGGGAAGGTAGCCCCTTCGGTAAACGAGAAGAAGAAGCGACACAAAGCTATGAACTCGAAAAACGGCTGGCTCTCGAAAAACAGATTAAGGATAACCTCGCCGATGTCGAACGCGCTCTCGACAAGTTCAATAAAGGCACTTACGGTCGCTGTGACATTTGCGGTAAACCGATTGACCCCAACCGTCTGGAAGCTTTGCCATACGCTACGGTGTGTATGAATTGCAAGGCTAAGAACAACAAGAGTAAACCTTTGGCACCTTAGCGATGGGCATTATCATTTTTCTGATAACCGTATTTCTCGATATTGCCGCCGATCAGGTAACCAAGAATTGGATTCATTCAACTTTATCCCCGGGGCAATCTTTATTCGACTGGGGATTTTTCCATTTCACCCTGGTATATAATACCGGTTCGGCGTTTGGCCTAATCCGCGATGCCAACCTGATGTTAGCTATCTTTCAGGGGATAGGTGCAGTTATCGTAATTGCCGTATTATTGTATACGGAAAAACGGCGAAAATTCTGGGGAGGTAATTGGGGTGCCGTAGCCCTGGGGCTGGTTTTCGCCGGTGCCGTCGGCAATCTTATCGACCGTATCCATTTCGGTTACGTGGTAGACTTTATCGATTGTACCTATTGGCCGGTATTTAACATTGCCGATTCATCGGCTACCGTGGGGCTGATTATTATCGCCGTTCTCCTTATCTTCAAGATAAAGTTCCAAGAAAAAGCTAATGGCTGACAGTTTAATAGTAAATGAACCCGGAATACGCCTGGACAGATTCCTCAGTACCCGTTACCCTGAGTATTCCCGTACCTATCTGCAGAAGCTTATTAGTGAAGAACTGGTAACGGTCAACGGAAAGACTGTTAAATCCGGCTTCAAGCTAAACATCAACGATACGGTTATCGTGTCGATTCCGGCACTACCGCCCAGTCCGCTCGCTCCCGAAGCTATCCCGGTAACAATTGTCTATGAAGACGATGATTTGCTGGTGGTAGATAAGCCCGCCGGTTTGACTACTCATCCTTCGCCGGGACAGACGGAACACACGCTGGTAAATGCCGTCCTGTCTTACTATCCCCGTCTGGCGGAAATGGGGGACTCTTTGCGGCCGGGTATCGTGCACCGTCTGGATAAAGACACCTCCGGGCTGATTATTATCGCCAAAACAAACCAGGCCCAACTGAAACTGATTGAACAGTTTCGGGTACGTTCCGTCAGTAAAACGTACCTGACTCTGGTAAAAGGGCATTTAACGCCGGAAAAGGGGATTATCGAAGCCCCCATCGGAAGGAGTCCGTCCGACCGTAAAAAAATGGCTGTAGTAAATGACGGCAAACCGGCCTGCAGCGAATATAAAGTCGTGAAGTATTACAAGGGTTATACATTGCTGGAGGTAAAGCCGGAAACCGGACGGACGCATCAAATAAGGGTACATCTATCAGCTATCGGCTATCCGATGGCCGGTGACGGGGTCTACGGCGTGAAAGTGCCTTTCCTCAAACGCCAGTTCCTGCACGCTCACCGCCTGAGCTTTAACCTGCCTTTTTCCGGTGAAAGAGTAGAATTCAAATCGGAATTACCGGATGATTTAGAGAAGGCATTAGAAGGCCTCGAGTCATAATTTATCCTTTTGTAGGGTTGGTGAAGCGAAGCGTAACCCACCCGAAATAATATTACTGGATTCTGGCCTTCGCCGGAATGGACAAGATACGGATTTTTCACAAGCCACCCTACCCCAGATTCTTCGCCGGCTCAAGTTTTGGGATTTCGCCTCCTCCAGAATGACAAGATAAGTAATTAGTAGTTAGGAATTGGAGAAATTGCATATCCGGATCTTCTTCCCCTCGACTCACCATCCCTTACGAATATATAATAAGGATAAATTATTTCGTTCAGAAGGATTAATATGACAGCACCTATTCGAGCACGTTTTGCCCCCAGCCCTACCGGAATGCCCCATATCGGAGGCGTCCGGACGGCTTTATTTAACTGGTTGTTTGCCCGCCGGTACGGGGGCAAATTTTTACTCCGTATCGAAGACACGGATGTCGCCCGGACTGTGGAAGGTTCGGTCGAGGCGATATTCCAGGGATTGCAGTGGATGGGTTTGAACTGGGACGAAGGACCGGATATCGGCGGACCGTTTAGTCCGTACTACCAGTCGCAGCGTTTATCACTATACCAGGAAGCGGCGAAGAAGCTGGTCGAGCAGGGGGATGCCTATTACTGCTACTGCTCTTCGCAGCGTCTGGAAGAAATGCGCAAAGAGCAGCAGGCGAAAAAACTGCCGCCCGGCTACGACCGGTGCTGCCGTGATTTAACGCCGGAAGAGCGGCAGAAAAAAGAGGCGGAGTGTACTGCTAAAGTCGTCCGCTTTAAGATGCCGCTGACCGGTCAGACGAAATTTAACGACCTCATCCGCAAAGAGGTTGTCTTTGAAAACAGCACACTGGACGACCATGTTTTACTGAAATCGGACGGCTTCCCGACCTACCATCTCGCCAATGTAGTCGATGACCACTTGATGGAGATTACGCATGTCATCCGGGGCGAGGAGTGGCTTTCCAGCACGCCGCGACATTTATTGCTTTACCAGGCGTTAGGCTATCAGCCTCCGGAATTTGCCCATTTACCGTTGATTCTGGGCCCCGACCGTTCGAAGTTAAGCAAGCGTCACGGGGCAGCTTCGGTGAAAGAATACGCCGAGCAGGGCTATTTACCGGATACCCTGTTTAACTTTATGTCTTTAACCGGTTGGTCTCTGGATGATAAGACCGAACTGATGTCCCGGGAAGAAATTATTAAGAATTTTTCTCTGGAGCGCATCAGCCCGACGGCGGCTATTTTTAATATCGAAAAACTGAAATGGATGAACGGCGTGTATATCCGCAAGCTGACACCGAACCAGTTTTACGAGGCCTCACAGGCGTTTTTGATGGCGGACAAAGCTATCGCCGGTGCCGTCATCACCGATGAAAGCTATGTACGCAGTACGCTGCCGCTGGTGCAGGACCGGGCCCGTACGCTGGCGGACGTCCCGGAGCTGATACGGTTTTTCTTCGTCGAGGAACTGGAATACGAGACTAAATTATTAGTTGAAAAAGATATGACGGCGGAAATTGCTTTAAAAGCCCTGGAGGCCGGTTATGCCGGTATCAAAGATTTAAAGCCTTTCGATGCGGAAAATCTGGAAAAAGTGCTGCGGCCGCTGGCTGCCGAATTAGGTATGAAGACCGGGCATCTTTTCGGGGCGTTAAGGACGGCTACAACCGGCCGTATTGCCGCCCCGCCGCTGTTCCAAACTATGGCCGTGCTGGGGAAAGAACGGTCTTTGAAACGTATAGAGGCAGCAATAAACAAACTGAAAAGCTTATCAATTTAAGCTTTAATAGAAGGGGTTAAATAACAGAGACACGGTGCGCTGTGTCTCTGTTATTTTTTTGAGGAATACCGTTGCCGGTGATATAATTTACTAATACGGTCATAATAATCAACATTGAGGGAGACGGATGAAACTATCCACACGGGGGCGGTACGGCATCCGAGCGTTAATCGAGCTGGCAATGCGGGAAGACAAAAACCCCGTCGCGTTGAAAGATATTGCGCAATGCCAGGAAATTTCCCTGCAATATTTGGAGCATTTGATTACGCCGCTGATTGCCGGAGGCGTGTTAAAAAGCACACGAGGAGCAAGGGGCGGCGTTATTCTCGCCCGTCCGGCCAAAGAAATTACATTGAGCCAAATCTTACGGATACTGGAAGGTTCTACCGCGCCGGTGGACTGTCTTGATAAGCCTCAAACCTGCACGCGTTCGGAAAAATGTGCCGCTTTTGATTTCTGGGCGGAAGTGAAAAGTGCCGTAGATAATGTTCTCGATAAAACAACTTTAGCCGATATCGTCGAAAGGCAAAGATATAAAAACCATTTGGAAACCCCGATGTATTATATCTAGAATAGCAGGATTTAATGATGCTTTCGGCGCGTTGAAACCGAACGAAGCCTGATGATAGACTGTTAGACACAAGGATTCATTAAACGAAAGGCAAATTCATGAAAAGGATATATCTGGACTATGCGGCGACCACACCGGTCCATCCCGAAGTTGTTAAAGCGATGTTGCCGTACTTTACCGAAAAATTCGGTAATCCTTCGAGTATATACCATTACGGACAGGAATCCAAAGAGGCACTGGAAAAAGCCCGCCGGATAGTAGCTGACTTAATCGGAGCGAGAGACGAGGAAATCGTCTTTACCGGCGGCGGTACCGAGGCGGATAACTTTGCTCTGGAAGGTATTGCCTTTGCGAATCAGGATAAAGGCAACCATATCATCACTTCGGCTATCGAGCACCATGCGGTTTCGGAGACCTGCCATTTTCTTGAAAAGCATGGTTTCAAAGTGACGTTTCTGCCGGTAGATAAGGACGGACTGGTCGACCCGGATAGTGTGAAAAAAGCCATTACCGGCAAAACCATTCTGGTTTCCATAATGTATGCAAATAATGAAATCGGTACTATACAACCGATTGAAGAAATTGCCAAAATTACCAGGGAGGCAGGCGTATACTTCCATACTGATGCCGTCCAGACGGTAGGGCACCTGCCGGTGGACGTCAACAAGATAGGGGTTGACCTGCTGGCACTTTCAGCACACAAGCTTTACGGGCCGAAAGGAGTCGGTGCCCTATTTGTCCGCCGGGACACGAAAATGGTATCTTTTATCCATGGCGGTGCTCAGGAAAGGAACCGGCGGGCGAGTACGGAAAACGTGGCGGGAATCGTCGGTTTGGCCAAAGCTTGTGAAATCGCTGCGGCAGAAATGGACGAGGAGGCAAAACGGTTGACCGAGCTTCGGAATAAGCTGGCTGATGGTTTACAGGAAAGAATTGAAGAAATTCACCTTAACGGCCATACAACCTTGCGGTTGCCGAATAACGTTAATATCAGCGTTCAGTATGTCGAAGGCGAGTCAATGTGTCTGAGTCTGGACTTCGAGGGGATTTGTTCTTCGACCGGTTCTGCCTGTAGTTCGGGCAGTGCCGAGCCGTCACATGTATTGCTTGCTATCGGCTTACCGGCGAACCTGGCTCATGGTTCGCTGCGGTTTACGATGGGTAAATGGACGACCCCGGCGGATATAGCCCGCGTGCTGGAAGTATTACCTCCGGTAGTGGACAAGTTCCGGGCAATGTCGCCTTTGATTAAAAAATCTAGATAGAAACCGGATAACTAACAGGGAGGGGAATAAAATGTATGACAAAATTCTAGTACCCCTGGACGGTTCAAAAACGGCGGAATGTGTTATCCCGCACGTTATTAAAATCGCTAAAGAATGCCGTGTTAAAGAGATTTATCTATTACGAGTCTGTATGCCGGTAAGCGTATTGGCGGACTACCCCGCCGATATGCCCGAGACTTGGGAACAGCACGCCAAGGACATCAACTATCAGGCCAGCCGTCAATGCAGTATTTATCTCGATACGGTGGAAGAACAATTAAAAAAAGCCGGTCTAGATAAAATAAACGTAATCGGCAAGCTGGGTGACCCCGCAAACGAGATTATCGATTTTATTGAAGAGAACGGTATCGGACTGGTCATCATGGCAAGCCACGGCCGTTCCGGACCGAGCCGCTGGGTTTTCGGCAGTGTCGCAGAAAAAGTCAGCCGGACGGTACAAGTTCCGGTTATGATTATTCACGAGACTCATTCCGGTAAATAGTATCCGGTATCCTCAGCTAACACCACAATCTTCAGGCTTAAAAGAAAAAATAGTTTATTTTTAGGAGAAACTGTCTTGAGTGAGATTCCTGAAATCGGTAAAATTTCCCCGGAAATTTTCAGCGAGTTAATCTATCCGCGTTTGGGGGCTAAAGATAATAAAGTACTAGTCGGCCCGCAAAATGGGGTGGACGTCGGTATCATCGAAATCGGCGGTAAAGCCGTATCGCTCACCACCGACCCGGTATTTATAGTTCCGGCATACGGCTGGGAGAGGTCGGCCTGGTTTGCCATTCATATTTTGGCCTCTGATTCGGCAACCAGCGGCTTGCAGCCGAAATATCTGACCATCGACCTCAATCTTCCAATGGAAATGACGAAACAGCAACTTACGGTAATGTGGGACACTATGCATAAAGAGTGTGCCAGGCTGGGTATAGCCGTGGTTACCGGCCACACCGGGCGTTACGAAAACTGCCATTACCCGATGGTCGGAGGAGCTACGGTTATCGGTGTCGGTGAAATCGATGAGTACGTAACACCCAGGTTCGCTAAAGCGGGCGACAAGCTAATAATCACCAAAGGTCCGGCTATCGAGGCGGTGGGTATTTTCGCCACGATGTTCCCCAAGTTAATCACGGAAAAATTCGGTGAAGCTTTCAGTAAAAAAGCCGAGCAGATATTTTATAAGATGACTACGGTGGATGATGCGATGACGGCGGTAGGTGTCGGCCGGCGGGATAATGGCGTTACCGCGATGCATGATGCCACTGAATGCGGTATCTGGGGCGGGCTGTTCGAGATTGCCCAGGCCGGCGGACTGGGCGCGCGAGTAGAAAAAGAGAAGATTGTTATTGAAGAGTGTATTGAGGAGATTTGCCGTTTCTTTGGCATTGACCCCTTTGCATCCATCAGCGAAGGTACACAGATAATTTCCTGCCGTCCGCATAAAGCCCAGGCGGTAGTCGATGCTCTGGCGAAAAAAGACATTAAGGCATCTATTGTGGGTGAACTGACGCCACCGGAAAAAGGCATGGTGCTGGTTATCGGAGGCATTGAAAAGAAGCTGGAACATCCTATTGTCGACCCGTTCTGGAAGGCGTTCTACGGCGCAGCAGAAAAATATAAGGGTTAAAGATACGAGGATTACAAATACTGCCGGTAATTAATTAATAAATATTTATCGACATAATATTTTGAAGGATTCGCCGGGTAATTCAAACCGGAGCAGTAGGCAAATAGATGAGTGCTGAAGCGGATATACTGAAGTCATGCAAGGTTGTAGCGGTGGTTGGGTTATCGTCCGACCCGGAGCGGCCGAGCTATCGGGTTGCAAGCTTTTTGAAGGAAAACGGCTACCGGATAATTCCGGTAAACCCCAACGAGGAGAAAATAATCGGTGCTATTTGCTATCCCGACCTGATGGCAATACCGGAAAAAGTGGATGTGGTGGATATCTTCCGCCGCTCGGAAGATATAATGCCTGTTGTAGAGAAGGCGATTAAAATCGGGGCTAAAGCGGTCTGGATGCAGGAAGGTATCGTTAACCAGCCGGCGGCAGACAAAGCGTTAAAAGCTGGTTTGAGAGTGGTTATGGATAAGTGTATGCTTAAAGAACTTATCAAGATACAAGAGTCTAAAAAATAATCCAGTAATAATAGGGCAAACAGATGGTTCAGAACAATAAAGTCATCGGTAAAGTAATTGCGGTATGCTTGAGCAAAGCAAAGGGTACCCGCAAACAGGTAATTCCCGAGGGAGAATTAAAAGAAAATTTCGGGATGGTCGGTGATGCCCACGCCAGTAGTAAGTGGCACCGGCAGGTAAGCTTACTTGCCCTTGAGAGTATCGAAAAGATGCGGCAGCAGGGTTTTAACGTTAACCCCGGCGATTTTGCCGAGAACCTGACCTGCGAAGGCGTGGTATTAACAGCCTTACCGGTGGGTACTAAAATACAAGTCGGTAAAGATGTATTATTACGGATAAGCCAGATAGGTAAGGAATGTCATGCCGGTTGTGCTGTCTTCAAGCAGGCCGGTACCTGTGTTATGCCTAAAGAGGGTGTCTTTGCCGAGGTCTTACACGGTGGTAAAGTGAAGGCGAACGACGAAATTACGCTCGCCGAATAATATAACCTGATATATTCCCGGAGGGTAACCGAATGTATAAGGTAAAAGTGGACCGTGACTTATGTATCGGTATAGGCAACTGTGTAGCGATTGCGCCCACTGTTTTTCAGTTGGATTCCGATAACAAGTTACTTGTTATCGACCCTTCGTCTGTAACCGATGAAGTATTAATGAAGGCAGCCTCGAGCTGCCCGGAAAATGCCATCCTTCTGGAAGATGATAAGGGCAATCAGGTTTACCCGTAAACTGGTCTAATACTCAAGTCATAAATCTCAAATCTCATTTCTTGTCTTATACTTGACATCCTCTTCATCCGCAGTCCAAAATGGATTCATAAGAACTTCGTCAGGAGGCAGAAGTATGCGCAAGGTATACCTGGATAATGCTTCGACTACGCCGTTGCTTCCGGAAGTACGCGAGGCGATGCTCCCTTATTTGGGGGAGTATTTCGGTAATCCGTCCTGTATTCACGAGTGGGGTGACGCGCCGCGAGAAGCCGTTGAAGAAGCCCGTTCCGGTGTCGGCCGACTTATCGGGGCGGACAATAGCGAAGAGATAATTTTCACCAGCGGCGGTACGGAAAGCAATAACTTTGCCGTTAAGGGCATTGCCCTGGCCAATCAGGCTAAGGGGAAGCATATCGTCGTTTCTGCTATCGAACATTTTTCCGTACTTTACTCCGGTAAGACGCTGGAGAAGTTAGGTTTCGAGATGACCGTGGTTCCGGTTGATAAGGACGGCATTGTTCATCCGGAAGATGTTCAGAAAGCTATCCGGAAGGATACGACGCTGGTTTCGATAATGCATGCTAACGGTGAGGTCGGTTCTCTTCAGCCGATTGCCGAAATTGCCAAGATAACCAGAGCGAAAAACGTGGTTTTTCACACGGATGCCGTAGCCAGTACCGGTACGATTCCGGTGAATGTAAAGGAACTCGGTGTCGATTTGCTCAGTCTGTCCGGGAACCAGTTTTACGGGCCGAAGGGCATCGGAGCCCTGTGGGTGCGGCGGGGTGTCCGTATTATGCCCTATCTCGATGGGGGGGTACAGGAAGGCGGCCGCCGGGCGGGTACGGAGAACATTCCGGGTATCGTCGGACTGGGTAAAGCCGCTGAAGTTGCCATGGCAAAAATGCCGGAACGGATTAAAAACTTAACACCGTTGCGCGATAAATTGCTTAAAGAATTACCGGCGAAAGTATCTCATGTAACTATAACCGGCCCCCTAACCAATCGTTTGCCGGGCCATGCCAGCTTCTGTGTAGAGTTTATCGAGGGTGAAGCGATGTTGATGCTTTTAAACAGCCAGGGCGTTGGTGTCACCAGCGGGTCGGCGTGCACTTCGCGTGCCTTGAAAGCGTCTCATGTTTTGATTGCGATGGGCTTGGACCATGCGATTGCCCAGGGTTCTTTGTTATTCAGTTTCGGTATCAATAATACGAAAGAAGACGTCGATTATATTCTGGAGGTTTTACCGCCGATAGTGGAGAGGCTACGGCAGATGTCACCGCTGTGGGATAAATACTTAAAATCAGGAAAAGGAGGCAAATAGATGCCTGTTTATAGCGAAAAAGTAATGGACCACTTCATGCACCCCCGCAATGTAGGGGAAATCGAGAATCCCGATGGGGTAGGTGAAGTAGGCAATCCCGTATGCGGCGATATGATGACCTTTTATATCAAGGTTAAAGATAACAAACTGGAAGATGTAAAATTCAAGACTTTCGGCTGCGGAGCGGCCATTGCCGTTTCAAGCATGGTCAGTGAAATGGCAATGGGGCAGACTATTGAAGAAGCTTTAAAAATTACCCCCGAATTAGTCGCGGAAAAGCTGGAAGGTTTACCCAAACAGAAATTCCATTGCTCCAATCTGGGAGCTCAGGCTCTCACTAAAGCTATTGAAGATTACCAGAGTAAAAAGAAGCAGGGAGGGAAAAATTGATGGCAGAAAAGAAAAAGCCCGTTAAAAAGGAACTGACCTGTCCATATTGCAGTGGTGAAATGGCAGCGGATTCTCCCTTTTGCGAACCCTGCAAAATAAAGCTGTTCTGGTGTCCGGAATGCGGTATGCCTATGCCAAGAACAAGTAAGAAATGTCCTAATTGCGGAGCGGAGATTAAAGTTAAAGCATAAGATGTCCGAGAACGAAAAGCTTACCATTGTGATGTTCAGCGGTGATATGGATAAAGCAATCGCCGGGTTTATCATCGCGACCACCGGTGCCAGTATGGGTATGGACGTTACCATGTATTTTACCTTCTGGGGACTGAATATAATCAAGCGAAATGAGGGTAAAATAAAGAGCCATGGCATCATGCGGAAAATGCTAAACCGGATGAACCGCGGCGGGGCCAAACGCTTAAAGCTATCCAAATTCAATATGCTGGGTATGGGCACCTGGATGATGAAAAAACTGATGAAAGAGACCAATACCCCATCGATTGATGAATTTATTAAAATGGCGCAGGACATGGGAGTAAAAATGGTTCCATGCTCCACATCTATCGGAGTTATGGGATTATCCGCAGATGCCTTCCGTGAGGGAGTTTCGAGTATCGCCGGAGCGGCCTTTTTTCTGAATGAAGCACGTCAGTCTAAAGTGACGTTATTTATTTAATTAGTTGTCTTATTAATTTCTACTTTCGAGACAGAATAATTGATGTACGGGGAGTTGAACTGTGAAAGCGGATAGAACGCTAGATTGTGTAGGATTGTATTGCCCGATGCCTATTGTGAAAACTTCTAAAATAATGAAAGAACTCAAGACCGGCGAGATACTTGAGGTACTCGCTGATGATAATGGTATCAAGCAGGATATGCCTGCATGGTGCGAGACTACCGGCCACGAATGCCTCGGCATCGAAGAAGCCGGAAACGAGATAAAAGTATACGTTAAAAAGAAACACGATTAGTTTACACGGTCGCAAAGAATCCGAATCCCAAGGTTTTTTGATGACAGTTTGACTATAAGTGAATAAATTGATTTTCAGATTAATTTATAGTATTTTGGGGAATATACCGGTCATTAATTGAAAATAAGGAGGTCCCCATGAAGAACGCAAAGAAATTATTAATCATAACTCTGGCATTAGTATCGCTGATTTTCCCTCTTAGTCTCTTTGGATGTCAGGGTAGTGAGAGTACTATCACATCTACAACTACTTCAACTGCGGCGACTACAACTGAGACAACTCCAATCGCAAGCACGACAGACGTGCCCCCGATAAATACGTCGGCTATTACGTCATCTTTAACACCCGGCCAACTTCTTGCTGCGGAAGCAGTTGAGGCATCTGCATCTGTCAAGACCTTTAAGATGAATATGGATATGACAATGCTTACCGAGGTAACCGGCGGCGAAAATCCGGGTGTTATAAATATGTCCATGTCTTCTCAGATTGAAATGGACCAGCAAGAAAAACTTATGAAAATGGTATTAGATATTGTTATGGATATCCCCGATATGGGGGAACAAACGGTATCTACTGCGAGTTATCTTGATGGTGAGTGGATGTATACAATGGTAAACATCCCCGGTTTTGGCGACCAGTGGATGAAGATGAGATTTGACGAAGCTACGTGGGAAGAACAGGACCAGTTCAGCCAGCAAGTTGAATTTTTAGAAACAGCTTTCGGTGTTACAGAGAAGGGTACGGAGACTGTTGGTGGATTGTTATGCGATGTCATTGAAATCCAACCGGATATGGCGACACTTGAAAAGTGGGTAATGGCCCAGCAATCGGATGAATCAATGTCTCAACTCGCTGGAGTAGATCTGTCTGAAGTATTCAAGACTTTTACGATTAAGTATTGGATTGCTCGTGATTCTTCTCTACCCGTTAAATTTTATATGGATGTGGTGATGGAAATGACACCGGAAGATATGGGTGAATCATCCGATGAATTCGAAAAAATGACGATGGAAATGACAACCACGGTATTGTTCTTTGATTATGGCGAACCGGTAGAAATAATCTTACCTCCGGAAGCGGCGAATGCTCAAGAAATACCTAACTAGACCGGGAGCGGGAATTAGCTAAACGAATTGTTTACTATGTCCAAATTTAAAGTGACCTTTCAGCCGGATAATAAAACCGTTGAAGTCGAAGCGGGAACTACTCTGTTGCAGGCGGCTGAAGCAGCAAATGTTTACATTAACAGCCTATGCGGGGGCGAAGGCTTATGCGGTGAATGCCGCCTGCAGGTTTTGAAAGGTAATGCCCGTGCCGATAAGCGTGCTATCGGTTTTTTCTCGGCGGAAGAGCTCAAACACGGTTATGTGCTTGCCTGCCAGACGAAAGTAAATGACAACCTTGAGGTGATGGTTCCTGCCCGTTCCCGTTTGGAAATGGAAAAAATCATCACGGAGGGGACACAGGTCTCTTACAGCGAGCCGACCCATGAAGCTGTCGAGCAGCCGGCTGGAGAGCTTACTCGTATTTCGCAGCCGCTGGTCGTTAAAGTTTTTCTAGAATTGCCCGAACCGACGATGAC
>JAFGLR010000111.1 GCA_016927955.1 Dehalococcoidales bacterium | reverse complement strand
AATATGAGCCGGCTGGTAATGCTTAATCCCGGAGTGGGCATTAAGGGTATTGTCGATGCGGTAATAAAAACGGTTGGTGAAGCAGGTGGCAATGCCTGTCCGCCGGTAGTAGTTGGTCTGGGTATCGGTGCCAACGCCGAGAAGGCGATGCTCCTGGCGAAGAAATCATTACTCCGGCCGGTATATGAATTAAATACCGACCCTGAAGTCGCTGACCTGGAATTGGAAGTTTTGGGGCGGGTAAACGATTTGGGTATCGGGCCAATGGGTTACGGCGGCCGTATTACAGCTCTGGCTGTTCACGCTGAGGTCTCTCCCACGCATATGGGCGGCTTACCTTTAGCAATTAACTTACAGTGCCATTCTTCACGGCATAAAGAAAAAGTTCTATAATAGTTAATGCTGTAGTTCGATAACCTGACTCTAAGCAGTAAGGGGATTATTATAGTAACGCTTCGGATTACCTCACCAATCGATACGAAAACTATCAAAAAGCTCAAGGCGGGCACATCTGTCCTTATTTCCGGTATTATTTACGTGGCCCGTGACGCGGCACACAAGCGGATAGTCGAAGCTCTGGACAAGGGCAATACTCTGCCCTTCGATATAAAAGGGCAAACGATTTATTATATGGGGCCGGCTCCCGCCAAACCGGGGCAAATTATCGGTTCTGCCGGTCCGACTACCAGCGTGCGGATGGATGTTTTTACACCGCGATTACTGGAGGCCGGACTGCGGGCGATGATCGGCAAAGGCGGCCGGTCTCCGGCGGTCAGAGAAGCCATTAAAAAATATAAGGCTATCTATTTTGTGACTACCGGCGGGGCGAGTGCTTTATTGGCACGGTCGGTTAAAAAAGTCGAGCCGGTGGCTTATAAGGATTTAGGGGCGGAAGCAATAATCAAGCTAACCGTTAAGGATTTTCCGGCTTTTGTCGCTAACGATGCTTCCGGTGCGGACTTGTTCGAACAGGGACGGGCACAATATCAAAGAGCGAAAGGAAAGTAAATGGACTGTATATTTTGTAAGATTGCCACTGGTGAAATCCCTAGTAAGTTTTTGTACGAGGATGAGAATGTCGTGGCGTTTGCCGACCTGCATCCGCAGGCACCGGTACATGTCCTGATTATTCCCCGTAAGCATATTCAGTCGTTGAATCATCTTTCCGATGCGGAAATGCCGCTGCTTAACCATATGGTAAAAGCCGCTCAACAGGTTGCTAAAGATAAGGGTATTTATGACAGGGGCTACAAACTCGTTATCAATACCGGCAAAGAGGGCGGCCAGGTCATCCAGCATTTTCACCTGCATCTGCTTGGCGGACGTAACTTGGACGGGTAATTTATGATTGAATTACCTGAAGCCGTAAGTCTGGCAAAGCAGCTCGATGAGACTATTTCCGGTAAGCAGATTGCTGGTGCTATTGTAGGGCAGACGCCTCATAAACTGGCCTGGTATTACGGAGACCCGTCCAAATATGCAGGTATTCTTAAAGGAAGGGTTATCGGGAAAGCTGGTCCTTACGGCGGCCTGGTAGAAATTAAGGCGGGCAGTACTAATATTTTAATCGGTGAAGGGGTAAATC
This sequence comes from Dehalococcoidales bacterium, assembly GCA_016927955.1. GTDB lineage: Bacteria > Chloroflexota > Dehalococcoidia > Dehalococcoidales > JAFGLR01 > JAFGLR01. The sequence continues at coordinate 6,511 of JAFGLR010000111.1, read as the reverse complement.
TCAGGTTTCACAGGAATAATGAACCGCGTCCCGCTAAACACCAGCTTTGAATCGAGTTTACCGACGGTACTGCTCTAAGCGGCTCGGTGCAGATGTATGGCGGCCTGGGGGCTTTCCCGGAAGGCGGGCTCGATAATCCATACTATAAGGTGGCGAAAGAAAAACCATCCCCTTTATCAACGGAGTTCGATAGAGCTTATTTCGATACTTTAGTCTCCACATCGGAACTCCGGAAACTGAGCCTAAAAGCATTCCTGGCGACAGAGCAGCGGATTCCCGGCCTTGGAAACGGTGTTTTGCAGGATATTTTGTTCAACGCGGAGTTGCACCCGAAGAAAAAAGTGAGTACGCTGACCGCGGCTGAAAAAACCTCTCTATTCAACGCCGTAAGGAATACTCTTTTCAGTATGGCATCCAAGGGTGGTAGGGATACCGAACTGGACTTGTTTGGCAATCCCGGAAGCTATCAGACTATTTTAAGCAAGAATACCGTAAACAAACCATGTCCGATTTGCGGCACGCTCATAAAGAAAGAAGCCTATATGGGTGGTAGTATCTATTATTGCGAAAAATGCCAGAGGTTATAAACCCACCGGTATGTCAACAATCTATAGTACCGTTAATTCCTTCTAACCCATTTGGAACCAGTTCGCACGCCATTACGTTATCTTCCGGAATATTGCGTACGTTTCTTATACCGAAGCTGGCCGTCGGTTTAAAGCCAAATCTATAAAAATAAGCCGGGCCGATAAATATAACGGATTTGTAGCCCATCGTTTTGGCTATTTCAAAACTCTCTGTCATAAGCTTGGTGCCTACCCCTTTATTTCTATAAGCAAAAGCAACCGAAACGGGTGCTAAAAGGAGAGTTTCAACTTTATTTCCGCCGCTGGTAATAAATGTTTTAGTCAGCATTATGTGCCCGATTAACTTACCGTCTTCTTCAGCCACTAGAGCAAGTTCCGGGACGTAGTTACCACTGCGGCGCAGTTGGTCTATTACATCAGGTTCTTTGCCGTTGGAAACTCGAGCCGTTTGAAAAGCTATCTCAACCAAATCATATATGTCTGGGAAATCCGCAGGTGTTTCTCTTCTTATTTCCATCTTTTAATAATACCTTTCAGGAAAAATAATTAATACAGGTGTTTATTTTCCTTTACCCACCGGTTCCCATTTCCCGAAGGAAAACAGCTTGGGGAAAAAGTGCTTACGGATTTCCTCGAGGAGGAAAAGACTGCCGCCGGCCAATACGGCAATACCCCATTCCGTTAAGCCTAAAGGTCTTGTGCCGAAAGCAACTTGCATAAACGGTAAGTAGATAACGGCCATCTGTAAAAGTATTGCCGTACTGATTGAATAGATGAGGGTACGGTTACGGAAAATACCCAGTTTTAACAGAGGAATTTCATCGGAACGGGCGTTGAATGCCCGGAACCATTCGAAGACAACCATTGAGCAGAAGGCAACCGAACGGGCTTCCTCCAGGCTCATTGTTCGTTGTGCCCAGTTGAAAATCAGGAAAACACCGATACCCATAAGTCCCGCCATAACGGCAACGCGGACTAACAGCCCGGGGAAAATAAGCCCCACTTTAGGATGCCGGGGCGGGTTATTCAGTTCATCCCCGACTTTAGGTTCTAATCCCATCGGGATACCTACTGCGGTATCTGTTACCAGGTTTATCCAGATGATTTGAACGGCCAGCAAAGGGGCTTTGCCCAGTATCGTCACTGAGAGTGTCAGGGCTATCAGTTCTCCAATATTCGTACCCAACAGGAAGAAGATTACGTTACGCAGCCGCTGGAAAATCGAGCGGCCTTCCTCAACAGCGGCGACTACGCTGGCGAAGTTATCATCAGCCAGCACCATATCGCTGGCTTCTTTAGCAATATCCGTGCCGGTAATGCCCATCGCAATACCGATATTGGCGGATTTCAAAGCGGGGGCGTCGTTTACGCCGTCACCGGTCATCGCTACCGTGTGGCCGCGGCTCTTTAATGCATTTACGATTCTCAATTTATGCAGCGGTTCGATGCGGGCAAATACCTGGATGTTATTGATATCCCGTGACAGTTCCTCATCACTCATTTGCTGCAGTTCCGTACCGGTGACGACTTTGCCCGGAGGCATATTTAACTGGCTGGCTACCGATTCGGCGGTATCCTTGTGGTCGCCGGTAATCATAACGACTCTGATACCGGCTTTTAGGCATAGCCTGATGGCTTCCTTAGCTTCCTCACGGGGCGGGTCGGCCATACCGGACAGTCCGGCAAAAACCATCTTCCCCTTGATATAATCTTCCGTCAGGGCTTCAAAATCGGTACTGACATCAAGATAAGCAGTTGCCATGACGCGTAATGTCTGTTTGCCCATGACCGAAGCAGCGTGGAGAGTAGCTTTTTTATCTGCTTCGGTAATTGGAACAACTTGGTTATTTTTCATAATAGACCGGCTGAAGGCAAGGATTTTTTCCACCGAGCCTTTCATATATATCATACGTCCGTTGCTCTCCGAGTGGAGAGTAGCCATGTACTGTTTTTCACTCTGGAAGGGGATTTCCGCAATGCGGGGATGATATTGCTCTAAGATTTCTTTAACCATACCGGCTTTGGCGGCTGCTACTACCAGAGCCCCCTCGGTGGGGTCACCGTAAATTGTTGAATTCCCGTCATTACTGGTGAGCAATGCATCATTACACAGAGTTCCGATTCTAAGATGCATATTCAAGGCCTCATGTTCATTAAGGTTTATATTCTGTTTATTCTCCTGGAAGCAACCTTTGGGCTCATACCCTTCTCCGGTTACCTCTATCCAGTGTCCGTTGACAAAAATGCTGCGGACGGTCATTTGATTAAGGGTCAGGGTGCCTGTTTTATCCGAGCAAATTACCGTAGCCGAACCGAGAGTTTCCACAGCCACCAGTTTCCGGATGATAGCGTTCCGGCGGGCCATCGTCCGCATCCCTAAAGCCAGCACAATCGTAACTACCGCCGGTAGTCCTTCCGGAATGGCGGATACTGCAGCAGCCACTGCAACGAGGAACAGGTCGAACCATTCAAGTCCTCTGAGAACTCCGGCTACGACGAGAATAACGAGCAGACCGAGAACGAGGAAGATAATATATTTACTGAGCTTGCTGATACTTTTTTGCAGCGGAGTCGGTTCCGGTTTCACATCCTGGATAGCGTCGGCAATTTTGCCGATCTCCGTGGACATACCGGTAACGGTTGCTACGGCAGTAGCTCTGCCGTAGGTGATAATCGTGCCCATATAAGCGATATTTTTTCTATCGGAAATAGGCACATCCTCAGCTACCCCGTGAGCATTTTTTTCCACGGGCATCGATTCCCCGGTAAGGGGAGATTCGTTAATTTTTAAGTTGGAAGTTTCGATAAGTCTGGCGTCAGTTGGTACTTTATCGCCTGTTTCAAAAAAGATTATATCGCCCGGTACGATTTCCCGTGCGGGTAATTGTTTAATAACTCCGTCACGTCTTACTTTTGCTTTGGGAGCGGCTAAGCGGTTTAAGGCTTCCATTGCTTTTTCGGCACGTATCTCCTGGGTAAAACCGACGACAGCGTTAGCAAGAAGCACCCCGATAATAACCCAGGCATCGATAAAGTGCCCGACGACCATGGAAATAACGGCGGCAGCCACTAGAACATAAATCAGGGGACTGAGGAATTGTTTTAAGAATACAATGGCCGGTGACGTTTTTTTCTTGCCTTTTAATTCATTGGCTCCGTAGCGGGTCAGCCTTGCATTCACTTCGGTTTCAGTCAGACCGTTATGGCTGGAACCAAGGAGGCGTAGAACCTCGTCCGTACTTTGGGTGTGCCATTTTTCTGTCATAACCTAAATATAACAAAATAAAATCGCCTATTCCAAATGATAGGTTTCTAAATATTTAGGACAATGCAGCTTTTTTATAAGTTATTCGCTTGTCTTGAACCTTAAAATCGCTACTATAATAAAAGCGGCCGTAAAACCGAATAATATCAGGAAACTCCACATTACGTCGCCGCCGGTGGCGCCGAAGAGCATTAGCTTATTGAAGCCGTCGTTTGCCCAGCCGTGGGGCGTGAGTTTGGCGATGAACTGCATCCATTTCGGGGCAATGAAAAGCGGCCACCAGCAGCCGCCTAACGGGGCCAGTATTAAAGACACGAGTACGGCCAATGCCGAAACGCTGCGTTCGGTCCTGACCAGGGTGGCCAGCATTACCGAAAAGGCTGCGGACATAAGTACCATCAGGAACGAAAGCACGAATACCGCCCAGGGGGCAAATCCCAAATCGACTTTAAAAACGAAATAGCCGACTCCCCAGAAAATGACAATCTGTAATAATCCGCGGAGAACACCGCCTAAATAAATGCCGCCTAAAATAGATTCCTTTCTTACCGAAGTAGCCAGCATCCGTTCCAGCGTGCGGTTCCGGCGTTCCCGGATAATATCGGTGGAGGCCATTGCCGCCGCAAAGAATACGAACATTACCAGGTAGCCAGGTACGACATAAGTAGAAGCATTGAATGGTTTGACTTCGCCGACATTTACCACTTCGTAGTTTATAAGAGAAGTGCCGCCGCCGGAGCTTTCATCGGCCAGGATTTCCGCAATGGCGGCCTGGATTTCCGTTTCGGAAGCCCCCTGTTCGACCAATAACCGGATGACGGATTGTATTTCTACGTTGGCTGCCCCGAAACTGGCCGAAATACTCTGTGCCAGACCGTGTAGAGCCATTCTGGTATTGGTGGATTCCGGCAAGACGATTATTTCCAGAGCGGTATCTTCACCGGATAATACCTTTTCGGAAAAGTCAGCCGGGAAAGCCAGACATCCTGCTATTTTACCTTCGGTAACATCCGTTTTAGCCTGGTCGTAATCCTGTTCCCAGATGATTACCGGGGCACCGGGTTCCAGTGATGCTTCATCTTCGGGTGTAACCAGAGACTGGATAATATTATGGCTGAGACCGGTGGTTTCCTGAGTGGTCAGGTGGAGTACCATCCGCGGGTCGGCGGAACCGGTATCTGCCAGCATAATGTTAAACAAAACGATGAACAGGAAGGGGAAAAGAATAAACATACCGACTGCCAGACGGTCGATGAGGAACAGCCGCAGGGTATTTAGAGCGATAAACCAGACGTGTCTTATATTTCTCGCCGTCATCTATTTGCCTCCCCTGACCGCCCGGAAAATGAAACGGCTGATTATAAGGCCGATGACGGTAACGCTCAGCAATACGAGTATTTCCATTTTTATATCGGCCAACGAGCCCCCCTGGGCCATAATCATACGGAAGGCATCATTAGCGTAGGTATTTATGGAAAACCGGCTTACGGTATATAAGGTACTGCCCTCAGAAATGGGGAAGAAGGTGCCGGAAAGCATAACGATAGCCATAGTAACGAAGACCGCAATCCAGGTGGCCTGGTTGGCAGTCCGGCAAATGGAGCCGATAAGAATACCGATAGTAGCACAGGTAGTGGCAAAGATGAGTGCTATAAGCATAGCTTCCAGGAAGGTAAGTGGTGTGAACATCTGGAATACTGCGTAAGATAAAGCCAGAAGGATGAGTGTTTGGATAAACCCGCGGGCTACATAAGCCAGAAATTTCCCGAAAAACAGCTCGCTCATTTTCAGACGGCTGGCAATTAAGCGTTCCAGCGTGCCCTTCCGCCGCTCATCGACTAGCGACTGAGCGGTCAAGCTGACGCCGAACAAGACGAACATTGTCATAATGCCGGGCAGATACTGGTTAACCGGGTCGGGGCTGCTACCCACAGTAGTCTCTGTGATCGCAACAAGGGGAGAAACTTTTTCCTGATTCAGGTAATCCTGAACGACTAGCTCAATCTGCGGAATAGGTATATCTCTATCGGCAAGGTCTGCCGTAACGTTTTTCATTACCTGTACATTACGGCTGGTATTATCGGCGATGCCGCGGACGATACTGGCGATAATCTGCCCTTCCGTACTGCCGTTGCCTCTTTGTCTTAGAGTTAGCTGTGTCGGCTGTCCGGCCGCCAGTGTATCGGAAAAGCCCGAGGGGATAATTACAGCCAGATAGATTGCAGAACGGTCCAATTTGGCGTCAGCGTCTTCAGCGGTTAGTAGTTTAACTGTAATGCCTTTCGTGTTTATTAAGTCGTCGATGAGCACCGCAGCATATTTGCCGCTGCCGTCTTCGTTAACAATGTATGCAGTGCCGTTGAATTGAGAACTGGCACTAAAAACGCCGTACATCAGGGCGAAAATGAGAATGGGTAGCAGCAGGGCAAAAGCCAAATCTCCGGTGTCCCGGAAAAAGTCCCTGATTTCTTTTCGAGCTATGAGAAGGGATTTGGTCATCTTACTTTCCTTAATAAATCCGAATTATGAAATCCGAAATACGAAACAAATCTAAAATCATAATTGTTTTAAACAAAATACTAAGTTGCCTTTTGCAGTATCGCTCCAAAAATATTCATTAATTCGGTTGCCTCTTGCATTAGGTGATTCATGCTATTTT
>JAFGLR010000110.1 GCA_016927955.1 Dehalococcoidales bacterium | reverse complement strand
GATTACGTCGAGCTGGAAAAGCTTGCTAAGGAACATCAACCCAGGTTGATTGTAACCGGCGCCAGTGCTTATCCGAGGATTATCGATTTCGAGCGGTTCCGTTTCATCGCCGACAGCGTCGGAGCAAAACTTATGGTGGATATTGCTCATATCGCCGGTATTATTGCCGCCGGATTACATCCCAGTCCGGTACCTTATGCCGATATTGTTACCTCAACCACTCATAAAACCCTCCGGGGTACCCGCGGCGGTTTTATTATGTGCCGCGAGGAACTGGCTGCCGCTATCGACAAAGCAGTCTTTCCGCGCCTCCAAGGCGGACCCCTGATGCACGTAATCGCCGCTAAAGCGGTTACTTTCCAGGAAGCCCTCCAGCCGAGTTTCGTGGATTACCAGAGAAATGTTCTGGCGAACGCTCGAATACTCGCAGAAGAATTAAAGAAAGCCGGGCTGCGCCTTGTCTCCGGAGGTACCGATAACCACCTGGTACTGGTCGACCTTGAATCGACCGGCGTTAACGGTATGGAAGCCCAGGAAGCACTGCAGGCAGCCGGCATCGTAGCAAACCGCAATACCGTACCTTTCGCCCCCTCAGCTTCACGCCTTCATGTTACCGGTATCCGCCTGGGCACACCGGCTGTTACCACCCGCGGCTTCGGAAAAGAAGAAATGAAGAAGATTGCCGAGATAGTGGTAAGGGTTATCACCAATATAAAGGATGAAAAAGTCCGCAATGAGGTTAAGGAAGAAGTCGCCCAAATTTGCCGGAGATTCCCGGTACCGGGGATTGATGATTAAAAAACTCTATTTAGCACGAGAAAAAGGTATCGGGAATACTGAGGATGTGAGAAAACCCGGTAATCAGCATCCGGAATAAGCCGTCACAGATTGTCCGTCCGCTATTTTAGTTGCAAATACATTTGTTCCGTAGTATAGTTGAAGTAGCAGTTTAAGTTTAGGTTATCTTATACTTTCTTACTTCGATTCTTAATAAGTGTCGGCCGACCCAAACTCCGACTGGAGAAAAAAGAGAAGGTCGACCCAACGGATTTCTAACATATTTCAGGTTTGTTCTTCCGGTTGTTAAACTATCTTCTCGAAAAGTGCTCCTCCATTCGGCGGCTCTAGCAAGCTTAAGATGTGCGTAATTTTCTGGATTTTATGAAAGCAAATAAGGATAACCATAAGCCTTCCGGTAATTGTGAATTTTCCTTTCATGTGTATTTTATAATGTTGAGGTGATATGTCAAACGAAGTTAGATTACGTGATGGTGAAACCCAGGAATCTTTATTAAAGCGCTTTCAAAAGTCAGTATTAATGAGCGGTGTATTAAAAGAAGCCAAGGCTCACCGTTATTTCATGTCCAAGGGCGAAACTGAACGGCTAAAAGCAAAAAATGCCGCCAGAAAGAGTCGCCAGAAGAAAAGTGATAGGTATTGATTAACAGGTTTTAACCAAAAAAGGAGTCTATTATGAAAATTTATGTAGGTAATTTATCTTATGATGTGACCGAAGAGGAAGTGCGAACGGAATTTTCAGCCTTTGGTAAAGTTGATTCGGTCAGTATGATAACCGATAGAGACACCGGGCGGGCTAAGGGTTTTGCTTTTGTTGAGATGCCCGTGTTATCCGAAGGACAAGCTGCTATGATTGCTTTAAACGGCAAGAGCCTCAAAGATAGGGCTCTTGTTGTAAATGCCGCCCGCCCCCGCACCGAAGACAGAGGCGGTTCTTATAGAGACAGGAGAGGTGGCGGTAGCGGGTTTGATAAATCAAGAGGTAGAAGGTATTAGAGTCTATTCATTGTATTATTCCCGATTGTACAATGAAGCTAAATTAATCGGCAAGAGCCACACACCCGGATGATAATAACATACTTAAGGTTAGTAATTAATACAGGATGGTGGCTATTATGAATATTTACGTGGGTAATTTATCTTTAGACGTTACCGAAGAAGAAATACGGCAAGCATTTATGCCTTTCGGAGCCGTCTTATCCGTGAAGATGATGGATGATAAGTATATCGGCAGCGGCCAATTAAAAGGATATGGATTTGTGGAAATGTCATCTATTCCAGAGGGGCAAGCTGCTGTTGCCGGTTTAAATGGCACCAAGATATATAACCGCGAAATCAAAGTTGTGGAAGCTTTGCCTTTAAATAGGATCCAAAACCTACCTGTTAAAAAACGAATAAACAAAACAAGGGAAAGGTTTCAATAAATCAAGGAGTTTATGAATTTCGATACTTTTAATTTAAATCCGGGTGTTATGGATGGTGTCCGGGCACTCGGTTACAGTACACCAACGCCAATTCAGCTACAAGCAATCCCCCCGATTATTCAGGGACACGACCTTATCGGTCTGGCACAAACCGGTACTGGTAAGACTGCTGCCTTCGTATTGCCGATATTACACCATTTAATAAGCAGCCCCCACGGTCAAGTTAGAGCACTGATTCTCGCTCCGACACGAGAACTCGCCGAACAAACTGATACCGTAATAACAGGATTAGGACAGAAAACAGGCCTTCGTAATATGGCTATTTACGGCGGCGCGAATATGGAACAACAGATACAAAAGCTGCGTAACGGCGTTGAAATCGTAACGGCCTGCCCCGGTCGTTTACTCGACCATCTTTGGAAAGGTTCCATCGATTTATCCAACCTGGAAATACTGGTTATCGATGAGGCCGACCGTATGTTGGATATGGGCTTTTTACCGGATATCAAAAATATCCTTAAATGCCTGATGCAAAAGCGGCAAACCCTGCTTTTTTCAGCTACTATGCCCGCAAATATCCGGCGGCTTGCTGAAGAGATTATGCATAAGCCGGTTACCGTACAAATTAACCCGACGACGACTGCAGCTACGGTTTCACACACTATTTATTCCGTTGAGGACAGCCAAAAAACATCTTTGCTCAAAGATATTTTAGAGTATACTAAAACAGAGTCAGTATTGGTATTTACCCGCACGAAATATCGTGCCCAGCGTATTGCACAACAACTGAAAAATACCGGCTGCCGGGCAACCTCATTACAGGGAAATCTCAACCAAAACCAACGTCAGTTAGCCATGGAAGGCTTTTGTAATGGTTCTGTTAAAGTGCTGGTGGCAACTGATATTGCAGCTCGCGGCATTGATGTGTTGAGCATTACGCATGTCATTAATTACGATATGCCCGGTTCAATGGATGACTATATTCATCGCATCGGGCGTACCGGACGAATCGGTAAGGTCGGCCAAGCATTTACATTTGTAACCGCAAAAGACGCCGCAATGGAACGAGATTTAAGGCATCTGTTAGATAAAGGTAAAACAGAATATCATACAGTTCAATACAAGGAAAGAATAGAAAAGCCGCAAAGACAGGGAGTTATTCGCAATAAACCGGTGTACGTACCCAGAAAAGCATTTTCGACTGTATAACACGGTGGGGCTACCCCGAAAATCAAGTAATTATTAGAACACAAACAATATTATTGATTCTACCTATAGTAGCTTTCGTATTTTTCATATCAGTCATGCTTATCTTAATATGCTGGATTATAGCAAAGGATAATTTAATAATTCTACGTAGTGAATAATACCGCCCGCTTCAGTGGATTCGAGCTTTTTAGGTCGTACCTCGCTACCTAGTAACTTTCAAATTAGTTATGTTTTCCCATTTTCTCACCCTTAGACACGTGAGGTTTTCTCCGTTAAGTGTTATAATAAATGTGCTGTGTCTCTACAATACTGGCTATCAAAGGGAGGATTAATGGAAGAGCTAAAAGTCTTCACCGGGAATTCACATCCCGCGCTAGCTAAATCAGTATCTGATTATCTGAATATACCCCTCGGTAAATGTGAAGTCTTTGAGTTCAGTAATGAGAACATATTCGTCCGGATTCTGGAAAATGTACGGGAACGTGATGTATTTATCATTCAACCAATTTGTTCACCGGTTAATAAAAGTCTGGTCGAACTTCTGATTATGCTCGATGCATTCAAAAGGGCTTCCGCCGGCCGGATTACAGCTGTTGTGCCTTATTACGGTTATGCCCGCACGGATAAGAAAGACCAGCCCCGCGTGCCAATTACCGCCCGGCTTGTCGCAGACCTGATTACCGTCGCCGGGGCTAACCGCCTGTTAACGGTGGACCTGCATGCTGAACAAATCCAGGGGTTCTTCAACATCCCGGTAGACGAACTGACCGCCCAATATATTCTGAAAGACTATTTCAAGAAGAAGAACCTTGACGGTGACCTGGTAGTTGTCGCCACGGACATCGGTATTTCCAAACGGGCAAGGGACCTGGCCGAACAACTGGGTGCTCCCTTAGCCATAATGGAAAAAAGACGCATCGGCAACGCAGATAAATCCGAGGCATTAAATGTCATCGGTGAAGTGGACGGTAAAATCGTCTTAACTTTCGATGATGAAGTCGATACTGCCGGTTCGCTGGTTCACACAGTAGAAGCCTTACTAAATAGAGGCGTGAAGGAAGTTTACGCCTGCTGTACGCACCCGGTTTTATCCGGCCCGGCCATCCAGCGGATTGGCGCCAGCAAACTAAAAGAACTGGTCGTCACTGATACGATTCCGGTACTTGAGAATAAACGTTTGCCGAAGATTACCGTATTACCCATTGCGCCGTTACTCGGCGAAGCCATACAGAGGATTCACAGCGGAAGGTCAATCGGAGCGATGTTCGAGCAGGCATGAAAAAGAAGCTTATCGAGGTTTACCGCGCCAGAGGTGAAGCGGAAGCCAATGTCGTCAAGAGTAAACTGGAGAGTTACGGTATTCCGAGCATTGTTTATTCCAATGCTGCACCTTCCGTTTATGTTTTTACCGTGGATGGTATGGGTGAATATAAGGTGATGGTCTGGGAAGAACTGGCGGACGATGCCCGGCAAATGTTATCCGGAGAAGAAAACAACCCAAATAGCCCTTAACATTTCTTTCTCCCGTTGAGGGAGAAGGAATTTTATTTAATTTCTCTCTACCCTTTAGGCAGAGAATTAAAGTGAGGGGTAATAGTCAGGTGATATATGGGATTTAAATGGTTTGGCATCGATTCCAACGAAAAAGAAGTTAAGCGGCTGCAATCGCTAGTCGAAAAAATAAACGAGCTTGAAGGGGAATACCAGCCATTAAGCGACGAGGCTTTAAAGGCTAAGACAGCAGAGTTTAAAGCCCGCATAACGGAAGCCATAGCCCCGGTTAAGGTTAAAGCGGAACAGCAAATTGGTGCAATACGGCAAGAATTAGACGAGGCAAAAGATAGATTCGTTAATGTCCCCGCCGGTTTAGAGAAGGAATCCACGAAGATTATTAACGAACTTGAGGAAAAGTTAAAGCGAACTACAAAACAATCTGAAGAAGAACTGCATAAAGCTAAGCAAGCCGTCCTGGATAAACTTATTCCGGAGGCTTTCGCCGCCGTCAGAGAAGCCGCCCGGCGTACGATTAAACAGCGGCATTTCGATGTCCAGCTTATGGGCGGCATTGTACTGCACCAGGGCAAAATAGCGGAGATGCGGACCGGTGAAGGCAAAACCCTTACGGCCACCCTGCCTTTATATTTGAATGCACTTACCGGTGACGGCTGTCATCTGGTAACGGTCAATGATTATTTGGCCCGCCGTGACCCCAACTGGATGGGGCCGGTTTATAACGCGTTAGGTATTTCGGTCGCCTGTATTTACAGCCAGACTCCTGATAACCGGATGCCCTCTTTTATTTACGACCCAACCTTCGAATCGGAGGACAAGCGGTGGCATTTGCGACCGGTTACCCGCAAAGAGGCTTATACCGCCGATATTACATACGGTACCAATAATGAATTCGGATTCGATTACCTCCGGGATAATATGGTCGGTGATATAGCCCATTCCGTGCAACGCCCGCTAATCTATGCCATTGTCGATGAAGTGGACAACCTGCTCATCGATGAAGCCCGTACGCCGCTTATCATCAGCGGGCCGGCAGAAGAGGCCGGGCAAACTTACAACGCTGTCGACAGCGTTGTAAGACGGATGAAATTTAAAGTAATGCCGCAGGAACCGGCCACCACTGCGGAAAAAGAAGAGGAAGCCGCCCTCGAAGACCAGTTCGATTTTCTCGCCTTTGAGAAAACCCGTAACGTAAAAGAAACACCGCGCGGACAGGAAAAACTGGCTCAAGGCATGCACATGAAAGTGGAAGACCTATTCGGCAGCGGCGATGGTGAAAGCAGCGCACAGTTTACCCCTGAAGAAGCAAAAAAACGCAACGATGTGCTGACGATTTTCCGTAAATCGATGGCCGCCAATGCATTGTATAAGAAAGACGTCGATTACGTCGTCAAAGACGGCGAGGTTATCATTGTCGATGAGTTCACTGGACGGCTGATGTTCGGCCGGCGTTATTCGGAAGGTTTGCATCAGTGTATCGAAGCTAAAGAGGGCGTCAAAATCCAGCGGGAGAGCCTGACCTTCGCAACCGTTACCTTCCAGAACTTCTTCCGGATGTACAAAAAGCTGGCCGGTATGACCGGTACCGCCTTAACCGAAGCGGAGGAATTCAGCAAGATTTATCAGCTTGAAGTGGTGGTGATTCCGCCGAACAAACCGATGGTCCGGGAAGACTTCCAGGACCAGATTTATAAGAACGAAAAGGGCAAGTTCAATGCCGTGGCTAAAGACGTCGAAGCGGCATATAAACTGGGCAGACCGGTGCTTATCGGCACGGTCTCTATTGAAAAGTCCGAGTATTTATCCGGCATCCTGAACCGTAAGGGTATTCACCATAACGTCCTCAATGCGAAAAATCATTTAAAAGAAGGCGAAATAATCGCTGAAGCCGGTAAGCCCGGTGCAGTCACGGTGGCTACGAATATGGCCGGCCGCGGCGTGGATATTATCCTGGGTGGTAAAAAACCGGATGACGGTGAGGAAAAATTATTACAGGAATGGCAAGCCCATCATGACCAGGTACTGGCGGCCGGCGGATTGCATGTTATCGGTACGGACAGGCATGAATCCCGTCGCATCGATAACCAGTTAAGAGGCCGTGCCGGACGTCAGGGTGACCCGGGCAGCTCCTGTTTCTTTATCTCCCTGGAAGATGATATTGTCAGACGCTTCGGCGGCGACCGTATCAAAGGTTTGATGGAATGGGCGGGTATGGATGAAGAAACACCTATCGAGAATAGTATGATTAGCCGGATGATTGCGGACGTGCAGAAACGCGTCGAGGGCTATAACTTCGATATCCGCAAACATCTGGTAGAGTATGATGATGTTGTCAACAAACAGCGTGAAATCATTTACAGTATGCGCCGAAACATACTGGCAGGGAATAATCTAAAAAACGATATTCTCAACAAAGTTGAGATGGAAATACGCAATAGCATAGCCACCCACTGCGATTCCAGGGGTTACGACCGGGATACTGAAGGCTTAATCCGCGAAGTTAATATGATGTTCCCCTTGCCCCGTGACCTTACAGCAGAGAAACTGGCGGAAATGCCCATTAAAGAAATTGAAAAGAAGTTTACCGAAATAGCCCATGACTTATATGAGAAACGGGAGAAAGAATTCGGGGACCAGGACACCCGACTGCTGGAAAGGCTGTTAATGATTAAAATAATCGACAGCCTGTGGGTTGGGCAGCTAACCGATATGGAAGAAATGCGTCTCCAGGCCGGCTTCGATACCCTCAAGCAAATGAAAGCTGTAGATGCATATAAGATAAGAGGGCTGGAGCGTTTTCAGGAACTAACGGACACTATTCAACATGATGTAGCCTATTCGATTTTCCACGTTACCATCCGGCGAGACAACCGCCCGGCGGCACCCTCCCCGATGGCTAAAGCCTCCGGGCGCACCGATACTAACGCCAAACAACCTACCGCAAAGAATAAAGTCGGCCGTAACGACCCCTGCCCCTGCGGCAGCGGCAAGAAATATAAACACTGCTGCGGAAAATAATTAGGAAAGTCATTGCGAGGAGTCATTTCTCCAAAGCCCGACGACTAAGCAATCTCAACTCTAAGAAATAGAGAAAAACAGTTTGACTTATCAGTAGAAACAGGTATTATAAAGTAACGGAGGCTTTTAATGGAAGCTAAATTAGGCGTTATTACCTGTGATAAATGTGGCAAGCTAATGAAAAAAGACCAGAAAATCCTAATCATAGCCGAGGGGGCAGTTGCAAAAGCTAACGAAGAGCTAGATGTTCAAGGTTCAGAGGTTAGATACACTTGTCATTTGAAATGCTGGGATGGCGTGGAAGAAAAAATCTGATAGTAAAAGTGGACATTGGGATAAGAAATGCACAGTTTCACTTAATAGGCAACGGTGAAATATAAAATGAAAAAAGTAGCAGAAAACATTAGAGAAGCCGAAATAGAGGATGCACTTGTTGCAAATCTTGATATTTTTAAAGAGATGTTATGTCTGGATAAAGAAATGCGTCTTATATCAAGACAACTGCGCCTGATAGATGGCAAGAACAGATTAGATATTCTCCTTGCAGTCGGGAATGAAATACTATTAGTCGAGCTTAAAGCTACCAAATTTCAGAGTGAATACATCAAGCAGATATTGACGTATAAAGAAGAATTAACAGCACTTCAACAAGAAAAGAACTTAATAAGTGGCAAAATTGTACCAATATTATTAGTTACAGGATTTACAGAACAAGATTTCAAGATTTGTGAGGGCTATGGAGTTGGTATTTACGAATATTCTCCAGTAGATGTCCTAACAAAATATTACGAAAAAGTTGCGAGCATTGCCAAGTTCATGAGAATAAGACCTGTTGACCTTGGTATCTTTAATATTGGCTTAATAAATCGCGTAATGACGGGGCTAGAAAATGGATTTACTACAACAAAAGAGATTTCCGAATCCGTCAAGTTGTCTATTCTAAGTGTTACTCATCATCTTAAGTTTGCTATTGAATTAGGATTGGTAGCACAAAGGAAAAACCGCTATTACTTAACGGACTTGGGGCTTAGATACATATCGCTAGGGGAAGAATTACTTACGAGAGACGAACTTTCAGATGAACAAGCTACGCTTCTAAGAAATTATATTGCTAAAGATCCTTTTTCATCACCGATAGTTTTTGGTATATATACTATAGTTGAATCTGTATTTTTCCTAGCAAGAAATACTTATCCTGTAGACTTTGCAGAGTTGAAAGACTTTTTCCTTAAAACATCGGGTAAAAAATATGAGTGGCAAGCATCTAAGTCACTATCAACTGCAACTTATACTTATTTAAATTACTCCACAAAATTAGGTTTATTAGGTAAAATTGGCCAGCAGATCGTAATTACGCCCGCAGGTTTTAGATTCATATTGATGCTACAGCTTCACAAAAGTATTGAAATGGTTGAATCGTTGTCATCTGAGCCTAATAGATAAAATTCAAACTGCAACAAGGGAATTCTTATATTAAAATGACCAACGAGGAAATCGCCGCCGTCTTTCAAGAGATTGCGGACATACTCGGTTTAAAAGGCGAGGACTGGTTTAAAATCCGGGCTTACCTGAAGGTAGTCCAGTTCATCGGGCAGTTGCAGGAGCCGGTAGAAAAAATAGCGCGCGAAAAAAGACTGCGGGAAATTCCCGGCGTGGGTGACGCCATCGAAAAGAAAATCGAGGAACTGTTAGCAACCGGCAGGCTCACACTCCACGAGAAATTGAAATCGGAATTCCCGGAATATAAGGGCAATAAAGTTGACTGATGCAAACAAACAAACCTCTCACCTGACGGAATTCGAGGATAATGAAGCCGTCCGCCATTTTAAACAGGCTATCATGAGTGGCAAGAACTGGTACCTCGCGTTGCTGGAAGCTATCAGCATGTGGAATATCTCCGAGGAAACTATCGGCGGGCGGCGGTTCTGTTATGTCATCGGGGAGGAAGCCTTCGACTGGCTGCTGCTGGCCGAAAGGTTATGCCGTGTTGCCAACGGGCTGATTCCCGATGAAGAGATGGAACAACTATTATTCCACGGCAAAGCTCCGGTTAACCTGACCACCGAAGAATTTAAAAACTTCATCGGGGCCGGAAAATACAAACAATACTTAAGCTACTTTTACGGTGTCACTGTCGAAGAAGCCCTGATTCTGGCAGTCGAGGCAGAAGTGGTGAAAGAACGGCGGGCGATGGTGTTACACCGGGATAGAGATTTTTCAGGGGAAGCCTACCGCCGTATTTACGGGGCTGAAGAAAAAGATATATTACGGGAATTCCGGCAGCAACATAAATACCCGAGTAAAAGCTCTATCGGACTATCGGAGTTGCGGGAGTTCACCTACTGGCTGTTCAAGTACCGGCTGGAACACTCCGACCGCAGCAAAGTAGCCAGCGATACTAAAAAAGCGATGGAATATTTAAAAGAGCAATATGTAAAGACGCTGAGAAGCGATAAATAAGCCGTAATACGAGTGAAGATGTATAATTTTACCTTGACTGTATAGCATAATTTACATATAATAAGATTAGCAGTCTGAAAGTACGGCTGCTAATTTTTTGCAGACCCAAACGGACTCAGGGAGGTGACCCGCTTTGCCGCTCTATCAGTATAAATGCGAGAAATGCAATTTTGAATTCGAGCTGAAAAAAAGCTTCAGTGATGATAGTAACCATGTCCACTGTCCCGAATGCGGTGAGCACGCCGAACGTGTTTTTGTACCGCCAGCTATCATTTTCAAGGGTTCCGGTTTCTATGTCACCGATTACAAAGCTAACGCCACCCTGCCATCAGTGGATAAGGATAAGCCTAAGGAAAGTAAAGAAGCTGTCCCGGCTGTAAAAGCCGAAAATAATGCCAAGGACAGCAAAGAGTAGGCGATATGGCTAAAGAAAAAGAAACGAAAGAGGGCACCGAGGAATTAACTTTTTTCTGTAAGTTTTGCGGTGAGTCCAAACCGGTCAGCGAAATGACCTTTATGACACAATACTATCCTATCCTGGTTGCCTGCCATTCCTGCGACGCCGCTTTACAGAGTTTGAAAATGGAAGAGGCAGTTGCCGAAGAGCCCGATGAAGAAGTCTACGAAGAATCCGACGAAGAAGTCACTGCGGACACGGCAGAATAACCAGTCTATTTCAGACATAATCAACTACCGGAGTATATTTACAGACGTAAATGCTCCGGTAATTTGTTTAACGGCACAGTCTCCTGCTGGGCGGATGCCATATTGCGGATAACCGCGGTACCGGTCTGCAACTCGTTCTCGCCGAGAATAACCGTATAGCCCACACCAATTGTATTGGACTGTCTTAACTGGGCTTTCAGACTCTTTTCCCCGAGTGACATAAGCACACCGATACCCTTTTTACGCAGCAGTGCTGCCTGTCTAACCGCCTCGGCTTTCGCCGCTTCGCCCAGGCAGGCAATAAACACGCCCGGTTTGGCTAACGGAGGTACCGCAACCTGCTGTCTTTTCAGGTTGAGTATCATTCTCTCGATACCGGCACCGAAACCGATGCCCGGCGTCGGTTTACCGCCCAACTCCTCAATCAAAACGTCATAGCGTCCGCCGCCGCCGAGTGTGCTCTGGGCACCCTCTACGTCCGGCTGAATCTCGAAAACGGTACGGGTATAGTAGTCCAGTCCGCGTACCAGACAGGGGTTAATATTGAAAGGCAAACCCATTACCTTTAAATAACTGGTCAGCCGGTTAAAATGTGCGGCACAATCGGGACATAAATAATCGACGCTGCTGGGGGCGCCCGCTGCAACCTGCCGGCAGTCCGGCTTTTTACAATCCAGCAAGCGGAGGGCATTGCGTTCCAGCCGCGTCCGGCACTCGGCACAAACCCTATCCCGGTAACCGTTGTAATATTCACAGAGCGCTTTAATATATTCCGGTCGGCAAGTTTTACAGCCGATACTGTTAATCTGCAGAGAAAAATTATTTAGGCCCAAAGAAATGAAAAACTGCCAGGCCATATCGATAACTTCGGCATCCAGCGCCGGGTCGGCTTCACCGATAGCCTCACAACCGAACTGGTGATGCTCCCGGTAACGCCCGGCCTGCGGTCTTTCGTAGCGGTATATAGGAGCCAGGTAAAATAACTTGACCGGTTGTACTAGATTCGGCATCCCGTGTTCCAGATAGGCCCGGCAAACCGGGGCGGTACCTTCCGGACGCAGGGTTATTTGACTATCACCCCTGTCCTTGAATGTATACATTTCCTTTTCCACGATATCGGTGCCTTCCCCGACACTGCGTATGAAAAGACCGGCATCTTCGAAAACGGGAGTATCGATACGCTCGTAGCCGTAAAGCCGGCAAATAGCTTCGACCTTTTGTTCGATATAACGCCAGTAGGCCTGCTCTTCAGGCAAAATATCGGCGGTGCCGCGCGGTGCTTGATACAAAGTATTTTTCCCTTCTTTCGTAGTATAGGATACGGCAAATATAACGGTCTTGTAAAGGACAACTATACATAGTGGTTGTTTTTTTAAAACATACTTGGTAAATTGCGATTGGAGGGAGAGAATATTATGTTTGAAAGAATTTTAGTACCATTAGACGGCTCCAAACTGGCGGAGTGTGCTCTTGCCTATGCCGAGACATTGGCGAAAAGCTGTCAGGTCTCAGAAGTAATCCTGATTAGCGTGACCGAGCAAGTAAAGGGTATTGCCAAAACCGAAGAGTTACGCAAGGCCTTACGAGAATCGGATAAAATTGGCTTAGGGGAAACCATCATCGATGTAATTCCTTCGATATCTTATCCGGCCACCAGCAATAAAATAACCGAAAGCCCCGGTAGTTCTCCACATACTAGATTCGGAACCACAGTATCCTTTGGGAAAATGGAAGAACAGGCCGCAAAATATCTCACCAGGATTGGAAAGAAATTGAAAGCTAAAGGGATTCCGGTAAAAAACGAGGTCTTGATAGGGAACCCCGCCGAACAGATTACCGGGTACGCTGAAGAAAACGAAATCGACCTGATTATTATGGCCAGTCACGGTCGGTCGGGTCCCAGCCGCTGGGCGATGGGCAGCGTCAGCGATAAAGTCTTTCGGGCAACCTGTATCCCGGTTTTATTGATACGCGCCCCCGGTTGCTTCCCGGGAGTTTATTAGTTACTAAAACAAACGGGCAGCGAAGAAGTCTTCGCTGCCCGTATTACTTTTTCAATATCAGCTTTTATTCACCCAGATTAACGACCTGTCCCACGAACAGGATAGCACCGGTCTGAATATCACGGATGAAGAAGATAAACGGCCTGTCGATAGTCATGGTCACTTCTTCCGCAGGCATAGCAGTCAGTTTCATAATTACGGCGGTAGCCGCAGCAGCCTCGGTACCAGCTTCGTCGACGGAAACAAAGGCTCTATGGATTACATCGGAGATATACAATGAGCGGTCTCCGGTCATCCCGGAAAAATCAGCGGCTCCTCCGTTGAAAGCATCCGTCATCCCCAGTTCTTTCAGGGCGTCATTAAGATTAAAGCTCGATTCAAACTCGAATTTCGGCATAGTTAAAACAACCTGGGTACGCTGCAGATTACCGATAATATCCTTCACGATGTCAGCGCCCAGGGCGTTCTGAAATTCCGTGAATTTGCCGGAATCGGGGAGCAGGATGACCATCGAAATCTCGGCACCATCATAGGGTAACTCGATAGCCTGATAGTTATCACCATCGGTATAAGCGTAGGTCTCTGATTGGTGCATCATTTGAGCCAAGGTCGTGCTGCCGCTTAGATTATAAAAAGTGCCTTCGGTAGTGCTCTCTTCATTAAAAGGTAACTGCCAGGCGGCATTAAAATAAATGGCATTGGTCAAAACCAACCGGGTAAGCCCATCAATAGCACCCTGGGGAATCAGGTCTTTAATCCGGTCTTCGGTCTGCCCGGCTACCCAATCGTTAATAGTGACACGGGAATCTTCCGGCTTATTCTGGAAATCGAGGATACGAAGTCCGGCGCCATAGTTCTCGGCTAAGACATCGAGAAAAGCTCCCTGAAACTTAAAGTCTTTCTGGCCCCAGATGGCATTAACCACGTTCAGGCGGAAACCCTCACCGTCTTTGCCCTCGGCTCCTTCGCCACGCTGAGCTAAGAGCAGGTCGAGGTAGTTAAAAGCCGGATGCAGGGCGTTTTGCGCCAGTAAAAACTGCATCGCATCGGCCATCTGGGCGGCAGTCTCGCCGTTAGCTCCGGCATAAGTCATCGCCATGGCCTCGGAAATACTGTAGGGCGAATAAAAAACGTTACCGTCAGTATTTTTCAAGACTTGGTAAAGGTTCCAGGTGAAATTGCCGTTACCCTCGACGAGTGTTTCGAGGTCAGTAGAACTAACGTCCGGCGAGGTATCACAAGGTTTGTCCGATTGAATAACCTGACCGGCAACAGGCTGGGAACAGCTAATGACACCCAGCATCATAACGGAAACCAGGATAATCAATATAAACTTTTTCATATAAACCCTCCGGGTAGAATACTACTACTAGTATATACGGCGGATGAGAAAGAGTATTACGTAAAGCCGTAGAGCCGTGCTGAAACACCGGCATTTTAATACTCTTTCTCTCTCCGTTTATCTTTACGCCTCAGTGGTAATAGGGCTATACTTAAATTGTAACAAACCAAAGGTAACAGATATGGAATTCTCTGAGTTAAAAGAAAAGGTATTGAGTTATTTACCGCCGGAGAAAGTGGCTCTGGTGGAAAAAGCCTATGAATACGCAGCGAAAGCCCACCAGGGACAGTTTCGTATGTCCGGTGAGCCATACATCCAGCATCCCCTGAAAGTGGCGATGCCGCTGGCGGATTTACAGCTCGATGCCCAATCGCTGGCCGCCGCCCTGCTGCACGACGTCCCGGAGGACTGTGGCATACCCCTTAAAGAAATCGAGGCTAGCTTCGGGCCGGAAGTTACCCGCCTGGTGGACGGCGTATCCCGTTTGGGTAAACTCACCTGGCAAGGGGAAGGACCGGGGCCAAGGGATACCCAGGCAGAAAACCTGCGCAAGATGCTGGTGGCGATGGCACAAGACCTGCGAGTAGTCTTTATCAAGCTTGCCGACCGCCTGCATAATATGAGCACCCTCGACGCTCATACTCCCGCCAAGCAGAAAGAAATCGCTCAAGAAACAAAGGAAATCTACGCCCCCTTAGCTCACCGCCTCGGCATCGGAGGAATAAAATGGCAGCTGGAAGACCTCTCTTTCCGCTATCTGGAGCCGGAAAAATACAAACAAATCGCCAGCCTGATAGCCACTAAGCGCAAACAACGGGAGCAGTTCGTCACTCAGGTCATCGAAACACTGATTAATGAACTGGAAAAGGCCGGTATAAAGGCCGATGTTACCGGCCGTCCGAAACACCTTTTCAGTGTTTACCAGAAAATTATAAAGTACGGCAAGATGGGCAAAGACTTCGATGATATACATGACTTGCTAGCAATAAGGGTGTTGGTCAACACCGTATCGGAATGTTACACCGTACTCGGTATTATTCATAATTTGTGGCGGCCTTTGCCGGAAGAGTTCGATGATTTTATCGCTAACCCCAAACTTAACGGGTATCAATCATTGCATACGGCGGTGAATTGCGGGGGCATGCCGGTGGAAGTACAAATCCGCACGCGGGAAATGCACTATTTTGCCGAATACGGCGTAGCAGCGCACTGGCGCTATAAGGAAGGTGAAAAAAAGGATATTCATTTCGAGGAAAGAATCGGCTGGTTGCGCCAGCTTATTGATTGGCAGCGCGAGCTCAGTGGGGCGGAAGAGTTCCTCGAATCCGTTAAAACTGATATTTTCATCGACCAGGTTTTCGTTTTCACGCCGAAGGGCGAGATTAAAGACTTACCGAAAGAATCAACGCCACTGGATTTCGCTTACCGCGTGCACACCGATTTAGGGCATAAATGTATCGGTGCTAAAGTAAACGGCCGGATGGTGTCGCTCAACTATCATTTGAATAACGGAGATGTCGTAGAAATCCTGACGACCAAAAAGGAAAAAGGCCCCAGCCGGGACTGGTTAAGCCCGCACCTTGGGTTTGTCAATACCTCCCAGGCACG